>JAUWLP010000089.1 GCA_030613575.1 Desulfobacteraceae bacterium | reverse complement strand
ATACTTGCGCCCACCTTGAAGATTACGTATGTGGTACTTGCGGATTTGCAGAAAGTTATTTGGCAGATTTGAATAAAATAGACACGATTAAAAAACACTGCATTCATATTACTCCTCAACAAAATGATGGAAAATAATAAGCCTGATGACACTTCTTGCTTTGGGGCAGGAGTCTTATTAAACAAAACAAAGTTATCCGACCCTGCTTTTTTAATGGCCAGATGTTACAATTTCATTATAAATAATAAAGCTATGATCCCGGCATTACCTTCGCAATGTGGTGTGAAACTTGATTAAAAGAGCTAATTTGCGGTTGTTTGATCAGATTATATAGATTTCGGGAAAATGTTTTTAGGGCTTTTGGGTTACGATCTCCGAAGAGATTTTTCCTGTGCGACTCCAAGAAACTGGAAATTTGAAATTAGAAACTTGATAACAACCTGAATTGTCATTTCTTTCCCAAGTTTCGAGTTTCTAGTTTCAAGTATCGCACCCCAATTGTTTCCATATTTGCCACATTATTGGCTATTTATCGGTCATTTGCAATGAAAGCTTTAATAAAATCACGAAGGGATTTTATTAAGTAATCGGAATCAAACGATAATTATTGTCCTGCTTTATGATCTTAAAGCCGTACATTTTGATGGTTTCTGTAATCGGTCGGCCAAAAAGAAAATCGGTCATTTCAGGATCAAGGCCTCCATTTTGCACAACCAATTCCCTGATTCGGGCATCATATTCGATTATATCGAGAATACCTTTAAGCGTTTCATCCTTTTTGTCTTTGTTCAGTGCATCTATAAAAAGTTTGAGTTTGATATATGAGCATCGCTTCTGGTGGTCCTCAACCAGGCCCCACAGTTCTTCAATGGTTGAAATAAGATCTTTTCGCGTCAACCTGTTTTTGAAATAAATCTTTTCAATTTCCAGTGTATCCCAGCATTTAAGAGCCCGGCATTCAAGAGGTCTGTTGTCATAAATAGTGCATTCATTTTCTTTTTCATTGAAAAAAATACAGGTCCACGAATCTTTTTGACCTTTTATTTTTATGATATCTGAAGCTGCCGGCAAAATGGACTCTTTAACATTGTCATAGGAAAGTTCACCATCTCTGATGGTATAAAGATATTTTGATAAAATTATACCTTTTTCAATCAGCATCTTGTCTTCAATGTGAAAAGACGGGCCGCCTTTTTTGCAGCAGGTGCCGCAGCGAATACATTCTGTAATTACTTTGCTCATAAAAGATTTTCAAAAAAGTCGTTCCCCTTGTCGTCTACAATAATAAATGCGGGGAAATCCTTGACGGTTATCAAAAAGATTGCTTCCATTCCGAGTTCGGGATACTCTAATGTTTCAATGTTTGTAATACACTCTTTACCCAGTCTGGCTGCAGGACCGCCGATGGAACCCAAGTAAAATCCCCCGAATTTATTGCATGCTTGAGTCACTTCTTTTGAACGATTCCCTTTTGCCAGCATGACCATGGAAGCGCCATGTTCCTGGAAAATAGGCACATATGGGTCCATTCGTCCAGCGGTTGTCGGGCCGAATGATCCCGAAGGATACCCATCCGGAGTTTTTGCCGGACCAGCATAATAAACAATGTGTTTTTTGAAATATTCAGGGAGACCTTCACCCTTCTCAAGTCGCTCTTTGAGTTTGGCATGAGCGATATCTCTTGCCACAACTATTTTTCCGGTCAATAGCAGCCGGGTTGCAACCGGATATTTGCTAAGTTGGGCCCGGATTTCATCCATGGGACAATTCAAATCGATAGTGACGGCTACCGTATCCGATGCACCGGGCTCCGGAAGGTACCTGGCCGGATCGGTTTCAAGGCGTTCTAAAAAAATTCCCAGCTTTGTAATTTTTGCCTTTATATTACGGTCTGCGCTGCAACTCACACCCAAGCCAATAGGGCAGGATGCGCCGTGCCTCGGGAGTCGGATAATCCGGGTGTCCAGACAAAAATATTTTCCGCCGAACTGGGCGCCGATGCCTGTTTTTTGTGATATCTCGAGCAGTTCTGCCTCAAGTTTTATATCCCTAAATGCATGCCCGGATTGGTTTCCGGTTGTGGGAAGAGTGTCGAGGTATCCTGCGGAGGCTAATTTGACTGTTTTCAAGTTTAACTCAGCAGAAGTCCCGCCAATAACAAATGCAAGATGATAGGGCGGACAGGCGGCTGTGCCGAGGGTCTTCATCTTGCTTTTCATAAAAGACATCAGTTTTTCAGGCGTTAACGTGGCTTTGGTTTCCTGGTAAAGATAAGTTTTATTTGCAGATCCGCCGCCTTTTGCGATGAAGAGAAACTGGTAGCTATCTCCTTGTGTGGCATAAAGCTCGATCTGAGCAGGAAGATTGCAGCCTGTATTGACTTCATCAAACATGCTTAAGGGCGCGTTCTGGGAGTACCGCAGGTTGTTGGTTGTATAGGCATTGAAAATACCTTTTGAAAGGGCTTCTTCATCACAAAAGCCGGTCCAGACCTGCTGACCCTTTTTACCCATTACAATGGCAGTCCCGGTGTCCTGGCACATGGGGAACACACCTTGTGCGGAGATAACCGCGTTTTTAAGCATTTCAAGGGCAACGTACCGGTCGTTGTCGGAACTTTCGGGATCATCAAGAATCTTTGCCAAGAGAGCCAGGTGAGAGGGCCTCAACAGATGTGATACGTCCTTGAAAGCCTGGCCGGCCAGAAGCGTAAGGCCTTGGGCCGAGATCTTTAGGATTTCGACGCCTTCAAAAGACTGTAAGGAAACATGATCATCAGTTATTCTACGATATTTAGTTGTGTCTTCCTTGAGAGGGAACATTTCCTGATATGTAAAATCAACCATTTGGTAATCTCCTTTTGTAACGGTTCAGACGAGTGATGGATTACATATATTTAAAGTGATGTTTTATAGCTGTCAAGGGGTTTAACCAGGACATTTTGCTTTTGGGGAAAAACTGATCTGTCTTTTGGGGGCGGCCTGTAGATAAGAGATCGCTTTTGAAGATGTTGAGGAAAGATCATGGACAGCATTGACTAACTTTTTGAGAGAAAAAGGCTTTATGAAAACCATGCTGTATTATTTGATCTTGATAGATACAGAATTTATAAAATACATAGCCTTTTTGTGTCAAACCGGATAAAAACGGTTTGGCCAAGAGTTATCAACAAGTTATGAACAATAAACATCTAATTAATTTAATTGACAATTATCGAATGTTTGTTGTTAACTACCCTAAAATACACACATTTTTAAATATAGTTTTTTTCTAAGTATTGTAAGCAGATACATAAAATATCGAGTTTTGAACAGCGAGAGGTTTTCATATAAATCTTACGAAATCAGCGGTTTTCTTTTATTTTCAAAAAAAGAGGTGAATATTGCGGCAAGGGTTCGCGCAAAAAAAGGAAGGTCCTATCAAATGATTGGGATCCTTCCTTTTTAAAAATGCTTAACTGTATGAAAAACCAAATAGATTTTCGTTTAAAGGTTAAAATTGATTACGGCGTCACTTTTCAAGTGTCATCTGAATAAAATGGCAGGGACATTCTTTGGCACATAGACCGCATCCCTTGCAAAAATCTAAATCGAATTCGTATCTGCCGGTTGACGGCGATATCTTAACGGCATTGTCCGGGCAGTACATATAACAATTGCCGCAATTATAACAAAGACCGCAACTGAAACAGCGATCAGCTTCCTTGATAATATCTTCGCGATCAAAAGGCGGATAAATTTCTTTGAAATTCTTGAGCCGCGTATGGATTGAGATGGCTTCTTTGCTGAATCGCTTTTCTTGTGTATAATAGTAAGTATTTAGATCCTTGGAGTAGATCACCGGTGGCTGTGCCAGTCGGCTTTCCACATTCCCTTCAATGTAGTCTTCAATAGCAGAAGCCGCTCGCATGCCCTGACCAATGGCAGTGGTAACGGTTTCCAGACCAAGAACCGCATCACCGCCGGCAAAAACGCCATCCATACTGGTCATTAGATCTTCGTTGGTAGAAATCCATTGATCGTCTCGCTTTTGAATTTCGATGCCATCATAATCGACCGCCTGACCCGTTGCCATGATCACCGTGTCGGCCGGATAAACCGATTCTGATCCCTCGATGGGAACCGGTCGGGCCCGACCACTGGCATCGGGTTCCTTCAGCTCCATCTGTCCACACAAAAGGCCGACCACCCGATTCTCATCGGTAATGATTTTCACCGGATTGGTATGATAACGAAACATGATGCGCTCTTCCATTGCCTCATCAATCTCAGCCGTTATGGCGGGCATCTCCACCCGGGTGCGGCGGTAAAACACGCTTACATTGGCCCCCAGCCGCTTTGCCACCCGGGCACAGTCCATTGCCGTATTACCACCGCCAATAACCACGAAATCGTTTCCAATTTCAACGACTTGACCGCTGTTGATCAGTTTTAAAAATTCCACACCGGTAAACACGTTTTGGGCATCTTCACCGGGAATTTTTATAGATGTTCCCGTTTGGGCGCCCAGACCCAAAAACACGGCATTATAATCGCGGGTCAATTGATCCATGGGAATATTGACCCCAACCTTGACATTGCATTCCAGTTCAATGCCCAATTCCAGTATTTTATCAATCTCTTGCTTTAAGATGTAATTGGGCAGGCGATAGGACGGAATACCGTACCGCATCCACCCACCGGGCTCACTGTTTGCTTCGAATATCTTCACCTGAAACCCTCTTTTGCCCAGGTGAAAGGCACAGGAAAGTCCGGCCGGCCCGGAACCCACCACCGCCACTTTTTCTTTTCTTTTGGAGATGAGTTTTTTATGCTCCAAATTATGCTCCAAACCATAGTCTCCCACGGCGCGTTCCGTGCTGTTTATGGCCAGAGGCGTATCAAAGTCCCGGCGATTACATCCCGCCTCACAGGGATGGGGGCAAACCCGTCCGCAGGTTGCCGGCAAAGGATTGGTGCGGGTCAACACATGCCAGGCTTCCTCATAGTCCTGTTTTTCCGCAAGCACTCTCAAAAAACCGCGAATGTCATTGCCCGACGGGCAGCTGTGGGTACAGGGCGGAGTTTGCATAATATTAACCGGCATGAGCGTCCGCCACGACCCGGTCTTGTAAGGAACAACTTTACGCAAATCCAGTGCTAATCCTAAAGGCAGCTTTTCCATTATAAATTAAACCTCTCTATGTTATGGTTGGCAATTTTTTGAATCTCGGCCACTTCTTCTGTGGGCACACCCTTTTTGAACAGATGTCTGAATCTGCCTTGCGGTTTCAGATACTCTTCCACCGGTACTTTAACCGGAATCTTTCTGACGTTGGTCACTTTACCGTCGATGATTTCAAATATCGGGAACAAACCGGTATCCTTGGCCAACCGGCAAATCTTAACCGTGAGATCCCCGGGATGTCCCCATCCCAGGGGACAGGGAACCAGGATATGAATATATTTGGGTCCCTCAATGGAGAGTGCTGTTTTCACCTTGCGTTGCAGGTCTTTAAAATCATCCACGGTGGCCGTAGCCACATAGGGAATGCCGTGATCGGCCGCAATTAACGGCAGGTTTTTCTTGCGGGTTGTGTTGCCCATGGGCGTTGTGGAGGTCCATGCGCCATAGGGGGTAAAGCTGGAACGCTGAACCCCGGTATTCATGTAGGCTTCATTGTCGTAACAGACATAAAGCACGTTATGACCCCGTTCAAACATACCGCTGATGGACTGAAAGCCTATGTCCGCCGTACTGCCGTCGCCGGCCTGGGCGATGATATTCACCGGTCCCTTTTTCAAAGCCTTATATGCCGCTTCCACGCCAGATGCCACTGCCGACGGGTTCTCAAAAAGACTGTGTAAAAAGGGTATGCGCCAGGAAGGATCAGGATAGGGTGAACTAAAGACCTCCAGACAACCCGTTGCAACACAGGCAATGGTATTTTCACCGGCAGCATCATGCACCAGACGTGCCGCTAACGCCTGCCCGCATCCGCCGCAGGCTCGATGGCCGCTGGCAAACAGATCTTTTTTTTCCACCCTGTTGAGTTCTTCAGCTTTTTCATTCATTATTATAAATCCTTATCTGATATAAGTTCCTTTTTTAACCCTAAAAATTCCAGTTCTACCGGTTCTTTTTCAACCTTTTCAACCATATATCGCAAATCGTCCGCGGTTATGTTACGGCCTCCGAGGCCGGCAATAAAACTGCTGATATTACGGTCTTTTTTCTCGGCCCGGGGAAAAGACCAGCGGATATCGCTGGCCAAAATGCCGCCTCTTCCCAGTGAAATACACTTCTCCAGTACAACAATGTTCATTTTGTCTTTTAAAACGTTGTAAATCTCTTGCCTGGGGAAGGGACGATAGGAACATATTTGCAAAAGTCCGACCTTTTTTCCCTCCTCCTCTAACTGGTCGATAAGGTCCTTAATGGTGCCGACCACAGAACCCATGGATACAATGGCCACGTCAGCTTCTTTGAGCTTGTAGGTCTTGATAAAACCGCCGCTGTCTCTGCCAAAAGTTTTGGCAAAATCAGCACTGACCTCCTTTATGGTCTTCTCGGATTTCTCCATGGCCCGGTGCAAAATATAGCGAGTCTCCATGTAAAAACGCGGATCCGCATATAGACCGATACCTCTCGGCCACCTGGGATCCACGATATGCCTGGGCTTAAAGGGAGGCAGAAAATCGTCCACTTCTTTTTGCTCGGGGATGTCCACCGGTTCGAAAGCATGGGTTAAAATAAAACCATCCATACAGACCATCACCGGCAGAAAGGTCTGCTCAGCAATTTTATATGCCTGGATATGTAAATCCGCAGCCTCCTGGTTATCCTCGGCAAACAGTTGAATCCAGCCCGCATCCCTTACTGCCATGGAGTCCTGATGAT
Source organism: Desulfobacteraceae bacterium (assembly GCA_030613575.1). Classification (GTDB taxonomy): domain Bacteria; phylum Desulfobacterota; class Desulfobacteria; order Desulfobacterales; family UBA11574; genus S5133MH16. Next base: position 3,979 of record JAUWLP010000089.1, on the reverse strand, counting down.
CGTTCCAGATACTAAGGGGCGCGGATATGGCGCGATTGGCACAGGTTAACACAATGGGCAGGCGCATCCCGGAAATGCAATAGATCACCTCGGCCATTAACAACAATCCCTGTGATGATGTGGCCGTGTAAGTCCTGGCACCTGCTGCACTTGCTCCCAGAACAACCGAAGCTGCGGTAAATTCACTTTCCACATTAACAAACTCCGCATCCAGTTTTCCCTGGCCAACAATTAGAGCCAGATCTTCCACAATGTGAGTCTGCGGGGTAATGGGATAGGCGGAAATAACATTGGGTCGGCATAAGGCCACCACATCCGCAACAGCTTGAGACCCTTCAATTTGTTTAAGCATAAACCTACCTCTTTTGCATGATTTCATGTGCCCGTTCAAGGGCAGCGACATTGTTTTCACCAACTTTGCCCGGAAACCTTGCCATAATGGCTTCCTGCACCGCTTCCAGGCTCACCAGGCCGGTAATAGAACAGAACGCTCCTATCATAACCGCATTTGGAATGGGCCGGCCTATGATTTCAAGGGCTATTTCTGTGGCGGGAATGGTTTCCACCGTGGCTGTGGTCTTGATGTTCAACTCTTCTGGGAGTTTGTCAGAATTGACCAACAATAACCCATCGGGCTTCAGCCCCTCCAAAACAGGCACCATCTCGATCAAATAATAGTCCTGGACAATCAGATAATCCGGGTTTAGCACATCCTCCCGTGTGCGAACCTTTTTGTCATCAATTCTAACAAAAGCCTGGACAGGCGCACCGATTCGTTCTGCTCCAAAAGAAGGGAAAGCCTGGGCAAATTTGCCGTCCTTGAAAGCCGCAATGGATAAAAGCTCCGCGGCTGCAACATTTCCCTGTCCGCCTCGACCATGTATTCTGATTTCAATCATATGTTTCACCTTTCACCTCCCGGATCTTTTGGGGAGGGCAAAAAAATAATAAAAGTGCACTTTGATACTTTTAAGATCTTCAATTGACATTTCAATATATAAATGTATAGAGTCTTACGTGTCAATAAAAAAGTATTTATTGCAGGGATTGTATCTAACGAGCTTTTGATATTACTAATCCTAACCCGGATAAACCGGAACCAAAAATATTTGCCACCAAGGCACAAAGACACGAAGGATTTTATTTTGTTATTCTTTCTTAGTGTCTTGGTGTCTTTGTGGCGAGAAGAAAATAAATTTGCCAAAAAGCACAAAATCCACAATTAAGGTACTAACACGGACAAGACGATGACAAAAGCTAAAGGGAAAATTCCGCCGGTCGTTAAACTTAATTATTCCAAGGGCGACTTGATTATCAAAGAGGGCGACTACGGAATTTCAATCTATGAGGTCATAAGCGGTAAAGTCGGAATCTTTATCGAATCAGGCGGAACGGAAAAAAGGGTCGCCATCCTCGGTCCAGGCATGATTATCGGTGAAATGGCTTTTATTGCCGGTAGCACCAGTACACGTTCCGCATCGGCCAGGGCTCTTGAGGACTGTTACCTGGAAGCGTGTCATCCTGCTATGCTTTTGGATGCTTATAAAAAGATGCCTGACATTCTCAGGCTCATCGCGGGCCAAGCGTTAAAGCTTATTGTCCGGATGAACAAAATGGTCGTTGGGTTGAGCTTAAAACAAGAGCAATTACAGGACAGCCAGACTCAGGAGCTGTCTGATCAGTGGGAAGAAAAGCGCAAGTTTTACCGGAAAATGGTCAGTCCTGAATGCGTTTTTCGTCCGGTAAACAGTCCCAAAGATCTTAAAATTCGGGGTCGAATCAGGGATATCGGCAAGGGAGGTTTGCAGATGACCGTCAAGACATCAGGCTTGCTCAATTACACCCTTATCCCCGGGGATGAACTTTTCATAAGCACATATTTATTGTTAGACCAGAAAGTGAATATGACCGCTAAAATTATTTGGATGAAAAAAGGGGAAACAGACGGTTTTATTTCCCTGGGAATAGCTTTTACCCATATGGAATCGGAAGATCGAAAAAGATTGGGTTTCTTTTTAATGGCGTAACGGAGGTTCGTACATGACTGTCAATTCACAGGTGCTCGATTATATTGCGAGCGAGGAAAGCTTCTTGGACAAATCTGTTATTATTAAAGAAGGCAGCATGGATGACTGGGTTTACGTTATTTTAGAAGGCCGGGTCAAAATAAAAAAACAGACTTCCAGAGGCTTGCTGACCATTGATACATTGTCTAAAGGAGATTTTGTCGGAGAAATGGCAATGCTAAAACAGGGTAGTACAACACGAACCGCTTCGGTCGTCGCGGATGGACCGGTTGTGTTAGGCCTACTTGACTCCGTGCGCTTGACAAAGGAATGGGAGGCCCAGCCGACTAGAATAAAAAAACTCATATCGAATCTGATACAAAACCTCGAGGAAGCGACCAAAAAGGCGGCCGATATGATTGTAGCGTCAAGATAGCCTGACTCTCTGCTCATGGATCAGCTTTCCATTTACTGTTTGCTGACTTTCCACTATCAATTTTTAACTCATATAAAAAAGGACATAGAACATGAAATGGTTTCTTTATGCAATTAGCTTGATCTGGATTTCTGTTGGATGTTGCACTATTCTTTATACCAATGAAACCAAAAATATTATAAGAAGTTTAATCAAAACAATTGATCAGAAAATCCTCTCAATCTTGCCGTTTATATTTGGCATCCTTTTTTTATTTTCTGCATCAGCCAGTCGTAATCCATGGTTTATAAGATTAATTGGATTTATGGGTATCACCAAAGGTTTATTTATTTTCATAAACCCTAAAGGTTTTTATGATAAATTTTCTGATTGGTATCTTAACTCGTTATCAGATCAAACCCACAGGTTTTATGGCATTTTTGCTATAATCCTTGGAACAGCAGTTTTATCTTGGATTTTATAGACACGAAGGAGACCCTATCATGCCCCTGACAAAAGCTCAACTCGTAGAATCAATCCACAATCAAATCGGTTTTACCAAAAACAAATCCTCAGAAATTGTAGAAACATGTTTAGAGATCATCAAAAGCACATTGGAATCAGGTGAGAATGTATTGCTTTCTGGATTTGGCAAATTCTGTGTAAAGGAAAAGAAGGAACGGAGAGGGAGGAATCCAGCTACTGGTAATGCTATGATGTTAGCCCCAAGGAAGATTGTTATGTTTAAATGTTCTGGTAGGTTGAGGGACATGATAAATAGTGCCTGAACAGAAACTGTCTTTTCCGCCAATGTTTGCGCCTGCCCCGTGAAATGTTTACCCCGTTGAATGCGTAGCCTATTCAACTGGGGCGTAGCCTATTTCTCTGGGGTCGGACGCAAATTTTAATCCTCGAAATACTTCCAGTATTACTGCCTGCCCTGCCTGCCCCGTAGCTCCGGGAGATGGTACCGGGGTAGGTCCAGCGGAGTGGACTGTTCAGGTTCAACGAGGAAGTCGATGAGCGACTCATGGACACCCTGGATCCGGAAAGGAACCGATCAGCCTATCCATGAAATCTAATCCCGGTGGAAAGCCGCAAATCTTCAAGAAACGACAAAAGAGAAAACACTCCTTTTAACAATCCGTTTGCGGACATTTTTAAAATGGGAAAATAAATCTTGAATAATGTTGAAACAGGACGGGTTGGCAGAGACAACAATATTGAAAGTGAGACTTTTCGTACCCAACTCAGCCCACTCCTTTTAATAACTTCCATCTTTTTGTTAAACTTTACTGGCCGAATCATTGCATCTCCGTTACTGCCGACAATTGAAAGAGATTTAGGATTTAGCCATGGTGATGCCGGCTCGCTTTTTCTGTTCCTTTCAATCGGGTACTTCATATCACTTCTGGGATCCGGGCACATATCTTCTCGTATTACCCATAGAAAAACGATCGCTGTTTCTGCGATAGCCGTGGGTACTGCTCTTTTATTAATTTCTTTTAGCAAAAGTCTCTTTGCCATGAGATTTTGTATATTCCTGCTTGGAATTGCA
>JAUWLP010000014.1 GCA_030613575.1 Desulfobacteraceae bacterium | reverse complement strand
CTGATGAAGGGCGCGTCTGTGAGGCCGCTAAGCGCTACTATGCCGAGATCATGATGCCATTTAGGAAAGTGATCGGGAAAAACCTGGAGCAACTTGCGTCTTACGATATAGAAATGATAGCCCCCAGCCATGGCCAGATATTCAAGCGCCCGGCGTTTATAATGGATGCTTATCGTGAATGGACCCTCGGACCTGTGCGAAACACAGTGGTCCTTCCTTATGTGTCAATGCATGCAAGCACAAAACAGATGGTCGATTATTTAGTTTCATCCCTTGTGGAGAAGGGTGTCGGGGTCGAACAGTTCAACCTGGGTGTAACCGACATAGGCAAACTCGCCATGGCCCTGGTTGATGCAGCGACAATCGTCATCGGTACTCCCACAATCCTGGCAGGTCCTCACCCTTACGCTGCTTATGGTGCATTCCTGGCAAATGCCATTCGTCCTAAAGCAAAATTTCTTTCCATAATCGGCTCCTATGGATGGGGGGGAAAGACCGTAGAAATACTTGCGGGAATGGTCCCCAATCTCAAGGTAGAAATCATAGACCCGGTCCTTTGCAAAGGGGTGCCTTCAGAGAAGGATCTTAAGGCGTTGGATGATCTGGCCGCCGCTATTGCGGAAAAACACAAGGAGCACAATTTTACTTAACGCAGATTTTGCAAGTTGCGTCTTTTCCAATGGGCACTGTAATTCCCAAAGATAGAATCAGAAAGACAGAAGCTACTATGCAGAAGTTTCAGAAAAATTGCCCAAGGTTACAGTGATTTTTTTCGTTATTTCCAACGGGTTTGAAAAAGCCGGGCGGGCGACTCGTCTCAACCGGATTTACTGCGTTATCAATCGATTTGATACAAGGCTTGCAGAATTTAGGTAACATTTTATAAAATTTTTTTATTTAATCTTGACAATGGTTTAAAATGTACCACTATGTGATATAATAGTTTTAACATGCCAAAAGCCGTCGGCATATTTTTTCAATGCTAATACGGTAGATAATTTTAGAAGTTTAGCAGTAAAAGGAAGGATCCATGAATTTTATTTTAGATATATTAAAAGAGATACTGTTCTTTTTTAACGAGGTATCCATATATCTTTTATTCGGCTTTTTCATGGCCGGAGTGCTACATGTGCTCTTTCCGGAATCGATTATTCGCCGTCATCTGGGGCAGAATACTTTTGGTTCGGTTATAAAATCAACGCTTGTCGGAATACCTCTCCCCTTATGCTCATGCGGTGTCGTGCCTGTAGCAGCATCAATGAGAAATAACGGAGCTTCAAAAGGCTCAAGCATATCTTTTCTGATCGCAACTCCTCAAGTAGGTGCTGACAGTTTTCTGCTCACCTTTTCCCTGCTTGGCTGGATATTCAGCCTTTTCAGAATTGTTGCCTCTTTGATAACAGCTATGGCAGCAGGTATTTTGGTAAATATAATCTCAAGAAAAGATGTTTCACAATCATACGGGCCTTCACCAAATAATACTTCTTCTGAAACATTTAAAGACAGATTAAAATCATTTTTCAGCTATATTGAATATGAACTGCTTGGATCTATTGCCAATACACTCGTTATCGCGATAATTGTTGCCGGCATTATTGGGGCTGTTATTCCAGACGAATTCTTCGGACGATATATGGACTATCCCTTTTTTTCCATGGTTGTTATGCTGGGAGTCGGTATCCCCATGTATGTATGTGCTGCAGCATCAACGCCTATTGCTGCTTCACTGATTATAAAGGGAATGTCTCCAGGAGCAGCGCTCGTTTTTTTATTAACCGGCCCGGCCACTAATGCAATAACCATATCAACAGTAATCAAGACTCTTGGCAAAAAATCTGCGGTCGTTTATCTCGCGTCAATCAGCATAATAAGCCTTGCACTCGGATACCTTCTTAATCTTGTTGTTGCAAAATATGGCTTTCATAAAATAATAATTACCCATCAGGCTGAAATGTTGCCAGAATGGCTAAAATTCAGCGGAGTTGTCATACTGTCATCAATGCTTGCATGGTATTATTTAAAAACAAAAGTATTAATAAGGGCGGAAAGGAAAAGCGAAATGAGAGACAATAAAATACGGCTTGATGTGGAAGGAATGACTTGCATGCACTGTGCAGGAAGCGTGAAAAAAGCGGTTGGATCTATTAACGGCACATCAGATATTATAGTAGACCTTGACAACAAATGCGTCGAATTTGAGATAATCGATCCTGTAAACGTCGAAAATGTGAAATCTGCAATCACATCTGCCGGCTATAATTTAATCTCATAATCCTGGGAAAAGCGCCTACCCTACGAGGATTCCCTTGATAACACATTGAATAAGATATGTTTTTCATTCATAAACAATGCTTCAAAACATCCAATTGGTTTTCTCTTTTCCGCATAACCGTTATGAAAAAACAACCGAGGTCGAGATTTTTTTAAAAATTTCAGTCTTTTTTGATCTAAGTCAAAGCAATTCGTTTGTCCTGAATATAAAATATACTTAAAAATAAGGAAATGGTCCTTTAAAGAAAATTTTAAGGGAAAAATTGATCAACCCAATATCATTAAAAGGAGGAAAAGTTATGTTTTGTTTTCAATGTCAGGAAACAGCAAAAAATGAAGGCTGTACCATCAAGGGCGTTTGCGGGAAACCCGAGGACACCGCAAATCTTCAGGATCTGTTGATCTATGTGCTAAGAGGCATTGCTGTTTATGGTGAAAAGGCCAAAGAACTCAGTATTTCAAACAAGGAAAACGGGCTGTTTACGGCACAGGCGCTTTTTACCACCATCACCAATGCCAACTGGGACGATGACCGGTTTGTTGAGATGATCAAAGAAGGGTTAAAACGCAGGGAGGCGCTTAAAGACAAGGTTTTGGCCGCCTACAAAGAAAAAAACGGCAAGGATTTTGATGAAAAATTACATCATTCCGCCACCTGGTTCTCAGATGACGTGGCCGAGTTTGAAGAAAAGGCCAAATCGGTCGGCGTCCTTGTCACAGAGAATGAAGATGTTCGATCTCTCAGGGAGCTGTTGATCATCGGTTTGAAAGGGATTGCCGCTTATGCGGATCATGCCGCCATTCTCGGATTTGAAAAAGACGAAATCTACGATTTTATTATGGAAGCCCTGGATTCCACCACAAAGGACCTGACGGTGGACGAAATGGTAGGTCTGGTGCTAAAAGCCGGAGAGGTCGCGGTGACCACAATGGCCTTATTGGATGAGGCCAACCCCCCCGCCTATGGAAACCCTGAGATAACAGAGGTTAATATCGGGGTTGGAAGCAATCCGGGGATTTTGATCAGCGGCCATGATCTGAAAGATATGGAAGAACTGCTCAAACAAACCCAGGGCACCGGAGTTGATGTGTATACTCACAGTGAAATGCTGCCGGCTAATTACTATCCTGAATTTAAAAAGTATGATCATTTCGTGGGCAACTACGGCGGCTCCTGGTGGCGGCAGAACAAGGAATTCGAATCTTTTAACGGTCCGATTCTGATGACCACAAACTGTATTATCCCCATAAAAAAAAGCAATACCTATCAGAACCGGATCTTTACCACCGGAATGACCGGTTATCCGGATGTTAAGCATATACCGAACAGAACCGAGGGGGGTGCAAAGGATTTTTCGGAGATAATAGAACTTGCAAAAAAATGCGACCCGCCCATTGAAATCGAAACCGGCAAGATTGTCGGCGGGTTTGCCCATCATCAGGTTCTTGCTTTAGCGGACAAGGTTGTTGATGCGGTAAAATCCGGCGCCATCAAACGCTTTATTGTCATGGCCGGGTGTGACGGCCGGCAAAAGGCCAGAAACTATTTCACCGAAGTTGCCAAAGCTCTGCCGCAAAATACGGTAATTTTAACTGCCGGTTGTGCCAAGTATCGTTACAACAAGCTTGATCTTGGCGATATCGGCGGCATTCCGAGAATTCTTGACGCCGGCCAGTGTAACGACTGCTACTCTCTGGCGGTGATTGCCTTGAAGCTCAAAGAAGTGTTTGGACTGGACGACATCAATGATCTCCCGATTTCCTTTGATATCGGATGGTATGAACAAAAAGCGGTGGCTGTTCTGTTGGCGCTGCTTTCTCTGGGCATCAAAGGTATTCGTCTTGGGCCCACCCTGCCGGCTTTTCTTTCCCCGACTGTGCTCAATGTTCTGGTGGAAAAATTCGATATCAAACCGATCGGCACGGTTCAAGAGGATATCGAGGCCATGATGAACGGCAAATAATTTACCCCGGTTTTTAATGGATGGCGGTTTTCTGCGGGAAAAAGCATTTTTCGGAAAACCGCCATCATCTAAATAAAAAAATTGAACCGATTGCAATAAACTTTTGTTTTAGGGTCTCGGAAAAAATAAGGAGGAATAACAATGGCAAAAGAAAAGGCGGCTTTTATTTGCGTCAAAGATACCCTTGATGGCGCTTACCCGTCTCTGGTTTTAGCTATAAACGCTGCAAGACAGGGTATGGAGAGCAAGATTTTCTATTCTTTCATGGGTATGAATCTGGTACTTGAAGGTGGCGTTGACAGGGCCAAGTTCTTCCCGCCGGGAGTAATGGGAGCTATACCCGGCATGACAAGAATTGCTACCGGGATGATGAAAAAGAAGATCGACAAGGCCAACATTCCTTCTCTGGGCGAACTCCAGGAAGTGGCTCAGTTGGAGGGGGTTGAGTTGATAGCATGCAAGATGACGGTGGACATGATGGAAATTGATGAGAGCAAACTTATTGAAGGCGTGGCCGTGTGGACGGCTGAAGAATTTCTAATATACGCGAAAGATTGCCAAATTTGTTTGTTCACCTAAGGGCTTGTGGCAGTTCACGATTTTCAATCAAAAATTATTCCGCTTTTAGAAATCATATGGATTAACGGCGACTGGTACACCCGTGCAATCCAGCGACTCTTCGCTCTCAACAATCGAAACATAAGTCTTGTTGATTGCCTCAGTTTTGAAATCATGGAATCACGGGAGATAACCTACGCTTTTTCTTTCGACAAACACTTCCCTGAAAACGGTTTTGCCATCGCTACTTTTCATGATCTGGATTTGCACAAGCCGTGATACGGATCGCAATGATTTTATAGGTCGTCTATCAACCCTGGCTCAGGATGGAGCGATGGAAATCTATGCCCGGGTTTTGATGCCGAATCATTTCCATATCCTTTGTAAGACAAAGAATTTGCCTTTAGCCGTTAGTATGCGCAGAATTCTTACCGGCTATGTTGTAAATTTTAACAGGCGTCATCGCAGATACGGACATTTATTTCAAAACCGTTATAAGTCCATCGTTTGTCAGGAGCCCGCCGGGAGTATGTTTATCTGAAAGAGCTGGTTCGATATATTCATCTTCACCCTGTTAAATTTCCCGGAGGGAACCCTATTTAACAGGGCAAATCTATTGCGGGCTGGTCTGGTCAAGGATCTTAAAGAGCTAAACCGAAATCCTTGGTCTGGTCACTCGGCGCTTGTCGGTAAGGTTGAGAGGAAATGGCAGAATACCGAGTACGTGTTGTCTTTTTTCGGTAGCTCCAACAATTCAAGAAAGAATTATTCGCGATACGTTGGAAACGGTATTGATCAGGGGAGCAGGCCGGAATTGGTCGGCGGAGGATTAATCCGGAGCATGGGGGGCTGGTCTGCGGTTCTCTCCAGTCGGAGGCGCGGTGAAAGGGAAGTCGCTGATCAGCGGATACTCGGTGACGGAGATTTTGTCAAGCAGGTCATAGCCGGCCTTGATGATCTTGTTAAAAAGAATTTAAGACTGTCCGGACAACGAATCGATCTTAAGGCACTTGCCAAGAAGGTGTCTGAAAGTTACAATGTTTCTATTGGTGAACTTCGGTCAGGGGGTCGAAGAAGGGCAGTAGTGAAAGCAAGGCGTGCAATGTCGTGGATCGGTGTCAGGGAACTCGGTTATTCCGGAGCTGATGTTGCGAGATATCTTGGTGTTACGAACTCTTGCGTAACACGAATGATATCAGCAGGGAGAAAACAGGATATAGATCACATCAATTTAGAGTTGTGAACGCTCTGCATGAACGTCCCCTCTTCGGATCCAACTACACCGTTTACAGACAGCGCTTTTACGTCTTTATTTAAATATCCAAGACCGATATAGGCGATGGCGTATTTATTTTTTGCTACAGCTTGAGCCACGGCGCCGTTGGAAGCTTGAAGCAGGGCGCCGGGAAATACCTTTGCCTTTTTCATGACCTTTTTGTGCCAGACTTCATAGGTCCCTGAAGAAGTATCACTGGATATAACCACGACCTTTTTATCCGGGCCACTAACGTCCTTCCAGTTCTTAACCCCGCCTTTATAGATTGCTTTTAGCTGATCCATGCTAATATCTTTGATGGGATTGCTTGGATGTACCACAGGCATAATGCAGTCGTATGCAACTCGGAAAGGAACCGGATAAACCCCTTTTTCAACCGCAAGTTTTACTTCTTTGTCTTTGATAAACCTGGAACTGTCCGCAATATCGGTGGTACCGTCAATAATTGCCTTAATACCGTTACCGGATCCACCGCCGGAAATAGAAATGGACACGTCAGGATTTTCTTTCATATAAGCTTCCGCCACTTTCTGAGCTATGGGCAGAACAGTTGTAGAACCTTTTATTACGATGTTGCCTGCAGCGGCAAATGTGACAACACAAAAAATCGAAAAAGCGATTGTTAATACAAAACTTATTTTTTCATACTTCTTTACCTCCCATTATTATGAACTGAAATTAATATTTATTTGTTAGATTTATGTTAGCGAAATGTTAGGATTTGGTTAACCACCTGTTTTTTCACCCCCTTTGAAATAAATTCCATGATACAACCAGAGGGGTGCGCTTGAAACGACCACTCCTCTGGAGATATAATTGATCAACAAATATCAGTATTTCAGCACGAGATCCAATTGGAGGAGGTCATCCTCTATCACTGGTTTTCTATCAATAGGTTCGGCCTTATAGTAGTCAAGACCGATGGTGACGTTTTTGGCCAGCCCAAATGTAAATTCTATTTCGTTTCCTTGAACATCGGTTTGGCCGCCGTAAAAATCGCTGTCAGGAAGAAAGTCCGGCCATGCATCCTGTTCAAGACGCCTGTAATTGTACTTCACTTGCCATTGCCCAAATTTTTTGACCTTTTTATGTCCAAACTTGAAGCCGGCAAGATACCCCAAGTCATTCCTGCTTGCATCGGAGTTCACGTACTGGCCAAAAACACCCACAAAGGGCACCGGACCCGAAAGCTTAATTCCCAATTCCGCGTCTGCCCCAAAGGCGTCGTAATCGTGTTTGAGCTTCCCACCAGCATCTGTAGAGTTGGTGCCGGAGGAATAGTCGAAACTATTCCCCTTTAGGTCTTGAAAGCTATAAAAGGCACCCGCAAATTTGAGATACAAGCTGTCCGTAAGCTTCACTTTAGCACCCGCCTGAATGAGCCCCAACCATGGGTCGCTTGTATCCGAACTGAATTCTTCCAAGACGTAGAAGCCCGGTGTGGCAAATAATTCAAACTGATTGATTTTATAATCTAAAAACTTGACGCAGATTCCTTCGGGATTAATATCTGAATCCCAGAGCAAATCTTTGGTTTTCCAAAGCGGGTTTTTGAACTTTCCGGCCACCAAACTCCAATGCTTGTTTGGGTCGAATTGTGCGTAGGCCAGATCAAGCTGGACATTTGAAGTTTCAAAGGTGTCTGTCAGGGTCACGTTTCTGGATCTGGGGTCACCACCTCCGGAAGAAAGCCGAAACCCGGTTTTCCACCTCTCGTTCACCTCGGTTTCAAGACCGAACCGCCATCTAATTCGCCATCGGTCCCGACTTTCCACGCCGGATTCATCGGTGTCCTGGTACTGGTAGCGGAACCTAAAGTCCCCTTTGACCTTGGTATTTTCCACCCATTTTGGGAGCTTGAACCCTGAGCTCTCGACCTCCTTGACCTGGGCTTTCTCTTTGTCGTTTTCGATCTGAATTTCAGACAAAACCTCTTTGGCTTCCTGGGGGGTTAGGATTCCTTTTTTTTCAAGTACATCTATCAAAACATCAATTTCTCCGGCCCAAACCAGGTTATTTCCGTTTGCCATAGGAATCACGAAAATACCCATCATAATTAACATCAAAAAAATTTTCTTCATCTGTTTGTCTCCCCTATTTTTAGATTTTAAAAACTTTTCACAAAACTATAATCTTTAACTCTTTCTTTATAACCTTTTGGATACTATCACCTCCTCTCCAGCAAAAAACTACAACCTAAAATATGCAATTGATAGTTTTGGAGTTAAAAAGCGCGGCATGGGTGGCAATATTTAATTTTAGCTCCACAAAATCTTGCTGCATGCCGGCGTTTTTAGGTCGAATATAAGTTACATATTGAACGAAATCGCCGGGCTTGACTTCGCCTCTCTTAAGAACAGAACGAAAATACCTTCCCGGGGCATAACACAATCCCCCACCTGGTGAAAAATCGCACAGCGGTTGTGGCATTTCTTGCCGATCTGCGTTACTTCCACCAGTACTTCCGCTCCCAGTTTCATCCGGGTACCCACAGGAAAATCCCAAAGCCGGATCCCTTCAGTTGTTACGTTTTCGGCAAAATCGCCAGGATTGACGTCAAGGCCTTTTTCTCGGATCCGGGCGATGCTCTCTTTCGCCAAAAAGCTGACCTGACGGTGCCAATCACCAGCATGTGCATCGTTTTCCAACCCGTGATTTTCGATAAATTTTCCCGATCGGATATTGGTCTTTTTGACACCCTTTTTGAAACTGACAGACACGGCGACAATCCGACATTTTTCTGGCTGTTCACGCTTTTCATACGAATTCCTCTAACTATTATGACCCCTTGCCAAAAGAGCAGTTTGGATACATGCATTCCGGACAATTGCGACACAAACCGCCATGTCCGAGAAAGGCGAGTTCTTTTTTACCGATTTTCTCTCCGGCTAAAATTCGGGGCAGAACCAGATCAAGCACAGTCGTACGGTGATGAAGACCGCAGGCTGGGACGCCGATCAGCGGGACTTTTCCAACATAAGCCACCAGAAACATTGCGCCAGGAAGCGCTGCAGCGCCATAATGGATTTCATGGGCGCCTGACAGGCGAATTCCTTTGCGGGTAACGTCGTCTGGGTCCACGCTCATACCGCCGCTCAAAAGAATCAGATCGCAGCCTCGCTCAATGTGCGCGCAGATTGCCTGACGAATAATTTCAGTATCGTCCGGTGCAAAACTGATGCGATCCACTTCACAGCCCAGATCGGTGAGTTTTCGGGTTAGAATGGGTGCAAAACGGTCTTCGATAAGACCTTGATACACCTCGTTGCCCGTGATGATGAGCCCGGCTTTTCCCTGCCGAAGGAGGTGCACGGAAACCACGCCGCCGCCTTGAGCGGCAATGGCGGCGGCTCGTTCGATGGGCACCCGTTTCATGACCAGGGGGATGGCCCGGGTGGCGGCCACCAGTTCCCCTGCTTTTACCAACGTATGGTTATGCAAAGTGGCGCACATCACCTCTTCGATCATGTTAAATGCTGCCAGGGCCGAAACGTTGACAATAAGTAATCCGTCTCTATCCGCCTTTAAACCGATTTTTCCTTCACGGGGTTCATTTTTCCAAACCACCCCTTTACCGGCCAGGGCTTCGGCCATAATGGCGGCGGCTTTGTTTTCATGGATTTCATCATCTTCCAGATCAATTATATACAGGTGATTTTTCCCGAGTTTCTGCAAGCGACACAAATCCTCGTTGCACACCGTGTGTCCTTTATGAAATGCAGCGCCTTTAAATTCTCCGGGACGGATTTCGGTGATGTCATGGGCCAGCTTCATTCCCACTGCATCTCTTAATTTTATGGTTTTTATCACTTTTTATTTCCTTAGTTGTTTTTGCCAAGAAGGCGCAAAGGATAGAACATCTACATTTTAACTTCGTTATCGACAATCGTCTGTTGTTCTTTTTGAGCGGGTGCCCAGTTCATGTTCGGCCAGGTTATTTCTTCTGCTTCCAAGAAATAGGCCCCTTGAGCACACGGCTTGCAAAGAATATGACCGTTTTGAACCACTTCCCGGTTGTCTCTGACCACCTGGCCGCATCGGCTGCAGGAAACCTTTTTGCGGGTGGGACCCGGCAAGTCGTATTCGCTCATATCCACCCGAACCTTTTGAACCCGAAACAGGACGCTGTCCGGCATTCGTTTGTAGGCTTCAAGCTGCTGGGGATTCTTTTCCGCTATTTCAGGCGCATAAACCGGCGCCAGATCCCGGGCTTCCTCTGTGGAGATAACCCGAAACGCCGTGTTGGTTTCCAAATTTACAAAAGTAGCGGCCATGATGCCATAGTCCATGAACTTTAATGATCGGCGTCCCAGCTTGACACCGGTGACGTAGGCCACCGCATCGCCGTTACAGCGATCCATCTCGACAAAAACAATGAGTTTTTTGATCTGGTCGATACGGGTCGGTTCATCCAAGCCGATGAGCCGGCATCCCAGCATGGCCATGCGCACGCCGACTACCTGACCCGGACACAAATGCCCGTGGGCGGTGGCTGAATTTTTCAGCAAAGTGTCGAAATCTTGCATGTTTATACCCGTTATTGAAATCAACACCCAACACTTTTGATGACAGGCAGATTCGAAACAAAATCCTTATGACATTCAGAGCGAATTTATTTCAACGAGTTTTTCTGAATTAAGCTGCCCGAAATCAAGAGCCGCACAAACGACCTGGTAATTTTCTTTTAGAAACGTTTCGGTCGCTTTTGCTATATTCTGATAAAATAAGGTTTCAGCTTCTTCAATGATGTTACCGGTAAATTCCGGTATCCAGGCTATTAGATGACTTTCTAAAAAATATTTCTGTTTTTGAATAAAACCGATGGCTGTTTCTATGTCTGAGTTGGAGAAGGCTTTGATTTCTTTGAAAATTAAATAATACATGAATTCAAGTTCAGCGGTGATGTGATCGGGGGCATCTTTAAAATTCTTTGCAGTGTCCAGGCCCTCTTCCCGGTATCTGTTTTTTACGTCAAGGGTGGAGTCACCCATAATGGTCCGTCCGTCATCCAAATACACCGACCCGTACGGAGGGGCCAGCAGTTTATACGGACCAACGAATAGTCTTGCAAAATCAACTTTAAGTGCCTCAAAATTTTGGCCGTTTTGAATTTCTTTGCGCATGCGCCGCACACAATTAGCCGCAGTCTCACTCACATTTGCCAAGTGGAGCTCTAAATTATCCAATGTGTCAGATAAGTCCGGATTCGGCAGAAAGTAGCATTCGCTCAACAGTCGAAATGCCTCCATTCTCGACAATTCATGGTTCAACAGGTTTTTTGTTTCCATATCTATCCTTAAAAGCTTTGAGTTTTGAGTTGATACGATGCCGACCCCTTTTCAGCCGGCATTGAATGTCTTTTGTTCGTTGTTTATTGAGGTGCTTCCGCCAGTTTCAGATAACGTTCTCCCAGGGTATACAACAGCAGCATGACGGCAAGGGCAAACACAAACACCAGCCACTCCCAGATGCTCGGAAAATAGCTGATAAACGCAGGGTATTGCTCTGCCTTAGGCCCAACCGGGTGGCTCTGTCCGGCCAACAGAATTTCCATATGCATCATAAGCGTGCCGACCAAAATTAAAGCCGAGGTGACCGCCTTGCCGCCCATGCTCTTACGCACTGAAGGTATCAGCAACAACACAAACGGCAGAAAAAGCCCAAGTAGGACTTCAAAGTGAAAACCCTGCCATGCGCCAAAAGCATGTTCAAATTTATGGTAAACCAGAAATTCCGGGACCGTTGAGGCCGATTCGATGGCGAATTTGACAAGCGAAAGGACAACCGCAATACCCGCAACGTACGCAAAGATGACGGTAAACTCATTGTACAAAGGGGTTTGGCGTTCAACGGCGCCGTTGCCGGTGACTCGATGAAAGATCGTGCTATACAGCAAAAACAGGGCTGTGCCGCTTAGCAGTCCCAGCACAAGACTGTAAACCGACATCATTGAGCCGAAGTAGGTGACGCGCGATTCGGTGATGCCAAAAACCGAGCCGATCATTAACGGCGCTATCAGGGCAAGCAGAAAAGATATTACGCCTAAGGCGTTGCTGAATCCGCTGTGCCAGTCACCTTTATGCATTCTCCAGAATTTGACGATTAGCACTAACAGTTCCACGCTGTAGATAAAACCCATCCACCATATGGGTGATGAAAAATTCGGCGAGAACAAAATCCAGAACATGTTTTCGACCGAGCCGAGCTCCAGTCCGATGGCTACAAACGCACCCAGAAGGGTTGCGATGGCCAGAAATACCAAACGTTTGGCAAATGGTTCGTATTTTTTGACCATGAGCACTAAAGGCACTCCGGCCAGAAGGGTCAGACCGGAACTTGTGAGCGCCAAAAATATGTAAACCCCTAAAGGCAAAGACCAAATGATGACATCATTAGTATTGAAAAGCCCGTGGCCCTGGATAAAAATCTTCAAGGCGGTATACAGTCCAATGAGGATCGCAATACCGAGCACCACAAGCCATATGCCGTATAATCCTTTTTTCTCACTCATTTAAATACCTCCTTTAGTTGGCCTGTACTGGGCCGGGTTGAAATCCCGGATGTAAAATATATGGGGGTTGGTTCCGAGTTGCTCCCGCAACCTGAAGGGGCGGAACTTGCCGAGCAGTTTGGCTACGTCGCTGTCAGGGTCCTTGATGTCTCCGAAAATTCGGGCATTGGCCGGACAGGCTTCCACGCAGGTAGGCAGCAAACCTTTGCTTACCCGGTGATCACAGAAGGTACACTTTTCCACGACACCCTTGGGCCGGTTGGCCGGCAGGGTTGCGCCCCTTTCCGGGTTGAAGTAAGGTGTTTTCTCGGCGCCAACCTTTTCAACCTCTTCTCGGGGTGAAGATGTGCCGCCTTTGAACAGCACCTTATTGTTCTTCCAAAACTGGTGCGGTTCTTTCCAGTTAAAGTAAATCACCCCATACGGACAGTTAAATTCACAGTACTTGCAACCGATGCACTTTTTAGGGTCGTGCATGGTGATGCCGTTATCCAGCTTGTGCATGGCTTTTGTCGGACAACCTCGTACACAGGGCGCATACTCGCAGTGGTTGCACAGGGTAGGGATGTAGTGATACCTGACATTGGGAAACGTACCGACGGTCTCCGTAATTTTATTAGACCAGTAAATGCCTTCAGGCACGTTGTTTTCATTTCTGCAGGCGATACTGCAGGCGCCACACCCGACACAGCGTTGCAAGTCGATTACCATTGCATATCTTGGCATGAGTTCACCTCCTAAACTTTTTCGATTTTAACGCGCGTACCGGCGTGCCGGACCGTGCTGCCGCTTAAACGATCGTAAACCGCCGGGATGACATCATTATTGCTACCGCCCCGGGGAACTTTGCCGAATTCCTTAGCCGCCAGGGTACCATAGGCCCAGTGCCCCTGGCCGTAGCATTTTGCCACGGTACCGGGTCGTACACCTTCCCACAGCTTGGCCTTACAGGTCAGACTGCCGGTTTCTGAGGAGATTTTGATCTCATCACCGCTTTCGATCCCCAGTTTCTGGGCGTCAAGCGGATTGATCTTGGCCACGTCCTCCCAAATTTCATCGCCGGGGTCGACATCCTTGAATTCATAGTACCAGGAACAGTTGGGGGTACGACCCTCCCGGTTCAAACGGGATTTGTGATCGACAAAGATAAATTGAAACTCCTTTTCATCTCCCGCAATGAAGGGTTCTTCATAGTGCGGCACAAAAGCCCTTTCACCCCGGGCCTGGTACTGGCACACCTCCAGGACGTGATCGACTGTCGTGTTGTGCTTTTCAGCATGCATTTCAAGGGCGGCTTTCAGCGTTTCACTGTAGAATTCGAATTTTTTGGTTTTGGTCTTCATGTTCCCCCAGTGCTCACGGTAATGGTAGGGGTCGGAGTTCCATACGCCGATTTTGAGAAATTCCTCCCAACCGTTGAACTTATCACCGCCTTTGTATTGGGACGGATTCCAGAGGTTCTGGGTGGCATATTTGAGGGCGTACAGGGCAAATTCTTTCTCATTGGTGGGGGCCTTACCGGTTTCTGGATCCTTATACTCCTTGTAATGACGCAGCAGGTTGTCAAATCCGCGTTCCGCCAGCTTTTCGGCGATCAGCCATGGGATTTCGGTTTCGTCGATCTTATAATCCCAGACCGGCTTTACAATCGGTTGCATGAGGGTTACGTGCCTGTAACCGTTTCCGATGGACTTTACATAGCCCCATTTTTCAAACATGTGATGGGTGTCAGGCAGCAAGATGTCGGAAAACCATGAGAACTCGGAAGCATTGGTGGTGATGTGAACGAGGAATGGAATTTTCGATAACGCCCGTTCCCAGCGTTCCGGCTGCCCGCAAGAAAAGGCAAAGTTGTTCATGTAGCCGATGGCCACCTTGATCTCCATCGGATCGCTATTTAATATTCCATCGGCGGCGTTGTTGGTCACCACCGCCGAGCCGGGTTTGCCCTTTTTGAGAGCCGGAAACTCCAGGCGTCCGCGCTGATCGATTTTTTCATGTTTTTTGCCCTTTTTGGCGATATCATCCATGTAATCATTAGGTTTTGGAAACTTCTTGGTGTATTCCTTGTTGGACTGAAGGGTCCCGCCGACATTGTCGACACCCCCGGTCAGCCCGTTTAGGGCATGGCAGATCATGCTGGTGTACGCGCCGCGAACCTGCATCACCGGCCCTCCGCCGACCCAGGAGATGCAATGTGGTGTGGCCTTGGCATACTCGACGGCGACGTGTTGAATCTGATCCGCCGGCAGGCCGGTTCGTTCGGCCGCCCAGGCGACGGTTTTGTCTTTTAATTCGAGATTCCACCATTTAACCAAACCATGGGTGTATTTTTCCTCAAAGTCCTCTTCGTTGACTTCCTGGTCGGCCACAAAACGGTTTTGCCCGTCGATGAAGTCGCCCACAAATTCGCGATACCAAAGTCCCTCGGTTAAAATGACATGGGCGATGGCTGCAGCCAAGGCACCGTCCTGGCCGGGCTTGATCGGCAGCCATATGTCGGCTTTGGCCGCTGTGGCCGAAAGCCTTGGTTCGACAACGGCGATTGTCGCCTTGCCGATTACATCTCCCCAAACACTGGAGTAATAGGACACCTGCCGGTTGGCTGCCACGGGGTCCGCACCCCAAATAAGGATATACCGTGAATTGGTGACATCGTATTGCCGGTAATTCCAGTATCCTTCAGTGTAATAAGGACCGAACTTTTCGGCCTCAGCACAGATGGCGCTGTGGGAAATATTGTTAGGAGAACCGATGATTTTCGTCATTCGGTCATACAGTACATCTCGCATATACGAGTAGCGACCGCGCATCAGCATGTATTTGTGGGTTTCGTTGTTCTTTCTGAGTTCCATGATCTTGTCGGCGATGGTGTTGAGCGCCTCGTCCCAGGAGATAGGAACAAACTTCGGATCCTCGTTACGTCCTTTTTTCGGGTTTGTTCGTTTCATGGGAGTTTTAATGCGATCCGGGTCATACACTTGTTGCAAGCCCAGATGCGACCGGGGACAGCCTTCACCATTGTTGACTTTTGAGTTGGGATTTCCTCTGACCTTCACGGCCCGGCCGTCGATGACATAGACTTGTTTGGAGCACCAGGAAGTGCATCCCTGGCAGGTCGAGGCCTTCCATTCTCCCATTTCACCAGACGAAACCTCGCCGGCAGCCGCCAGGGCTTTGAGCGAAGGCTTCAGGCCTCCGAGTACAACGGCGGTGCTGGTCGCCGCTGTGGCCTTCTTCATGAAGGATCTTCTTGTCATTACAAAATCGCCACGAAAACCATTCACAAAAGATTGGATTTTGTTTTTTTCGTTTTTCATATTTCCTCCAGTTGGTTTCTATTATTAAAAAGGACACGGGTATATTTTGTCTTTAAATTTATGCCCTAAAGCTATGTGGTATCAGTTGTCCGGAATATTTTCCTCTTCGTAAATACTTTTGATCCAGAATAAAAGCTCATCCGGATCGACCGGTTTATTCAGGCATGCATAAATGTATTGACGGAACGCATCCTGAAGTTCGGGATGAATCCGTTTCGCCGATATACAAAGGAAAGTAACATTCGGATATTTAATTGAAAGTTCTTTAAGATTACGGTTGCTGACGGGTATTGTATCCAGATCCAGGATGACGGCGATACAATCCCCCTCTCTCAGAATATTTTCAAGTTCCTGGATGGAATCGGCAGGGACGGTCAAAAAGTGATGCTGGTTCAGGAATGCACACAGGCTGAGGCATTCTTGAGCATTTGCATCCAGTACGAGAATTTTCTTTTTCATCCCTGATCTTCTTTCAAGGGGTTTGCATTTGGCGGGACCGGAATCACTATCAACTAAAGACAGAGCAAGACCTGTGCCATGAACATTCAAAGATAAAAAATGGGTCCAAAATGGCTTAATGATGGTTGGGGTGTCGACGCTTAGATATGTTATCTATTTGAAATCAAATGATAAATCTTTGTTTATAAAACCAAAAAATGTATCGTTGAGCCAAATAACAAGGTCAATTGATGCGAAAGGAAGATAAGATCGATCTGTTTGGTGTGTAAGATTTCTGGACATAATATTTTAACATATCAAATATTATATGTAATAATAATATGTTATAAAAGTCCGGCTTGTAGACATGTATTCATGATCCTGAACATTACCTGGAGGTGAAGGCTATGGATTGGATTCAATGAAATTTAATGATAAGTGGGAGGGGGGGTTAATTGATATTTTTTTAGTTTGACATACAGAGTGCTCCGGCCGATGCCTAAAATTTCAGCGGTTTTCTTTTTGTTCCATTGGCATTTATCAAGCACTTCAATGAGGTGCTGCTTTTCGGTTTCCTCAAGACTAACCGCTTTGTCCGAAACCGGTGTTTTTGTTTTTAAGAAAACGGACGGCAAATCCGAAATCTGGATCTGTTCACCTTTGGCCAGAACTACGGCATGCTCAATGGTGTTTTCCAACTCTCGAACATTGCCCGGCCATGAATAATCCAGAAGCCTGCGCATGACTTCTGAGGTAAAATCTTTTACGGTTTTATTCTGCATGTTTGAAAACCGATCCAGAAAATGCCGGGCAAGAAGCAGCAAATCGTTTCGTCGATCCTTCAGTGGTGGTAAATGAATCGGAATGACGTTCAAACGATAAAAGAGATCCTCGCGAAAACGGCCGTCCTTGACCTCTTGTAAAAGGTTTTTGTTGGTCGCCGCCAGAATGCGTACATTCACAGACAGTGTTTCTCGGCCGCCCAACCTCTCGAACTTTCTACTTTGCAATATCCGAAGCAGCTTAATCTGTGCGGAAGGGGGTATTTCGCCGATTTCATCTAAAAAGACGGTCCCGCTGTCGGCCTGTTCGAAACGACCGGGCTTGGTTTTCAGCGCACCGGTAAACGCCCCCTTTTCATGGCCGAAAAGTTCGCTTTCCAGGAGAGTCGCCGGGTATGCCGAACAGTTGATCACCACAAAAGGCTTGTCCTTGCGAAAACTTTTTTGGTGAATGGCATGGGCCACCATTTCTTTTCCCGTGCCGCTTTCGCCCTCTATCAATATCGTTGCGTCCGACGGGGCGACATCCTCAATAAGTTTAAATATTACCTGGATCTGGGGGTCTTTGCCGATCATGCCGGAAAATCCGGTTTGATCGACCTTTTGTTTCAAATCACAAATTTCGTCCTCATACAAGACAGCCCTCAAAATCGCTCCGGCGGTTTGATTCAGAACCAGGTCGATAATATCGAGTTCATTGACCGCACAATCGCATTCACCGGGGCATCCGATATATAACGCTCCCAGCAGCCTCTTTTCGAGTCGAACAGGATACACCATTGTTTTTTTGGCCGACGCCAGTTCGTTAAACTTAAAAGGGATTTGTTTGCTGTCGACAAATTCGATCTGTTTGACTTCCGCAAGAGACGTTGCCATGGTATCGACCGCATTCCCTTCCATGGTGATGATATTCTTTTCCGAATAGGCGAACAAAACCGACTTTTTGCTGCTGAAAACCACTAAAACCATATTTTGACATTTGACAACATTCTGAAGCTTTTTGACGAGGAACTCACAAACCGCCTTTAAGTTCGGTAATGCGCCCACTTCTTTTGCGATTTCGAAAGAGCTTCGGGTTTGTCGATGGGCGCGATTCAATTGTCGATTCTTCTCTTCGAGGCGATTTGTATATTCTGTAAGCCGAAGCGTGTAATTCTGGATACGCGTCAGCATCTGTTTGAAAGAAGCGCCCAGGCGGCCGATTTCATCATGGTTGTTAATTTCGATGTTCACATCCATATGCCCTTCGTCGATTTTTTCAACCTGTTCCGTGAGCTGAACCAGGGGCCTTGTAATATGTTTGACTAGAAGATGTGCGACAACCAACGCGAGTATCAGAATCACAAATGTAATGAAACTCATTCGAAACCAGAGTTGACTGATCTGGCTTCGAAACGGTTTTTCAGATAATCCGAGGCGCAACACACCGGCTTTGCCCTCAAAAATCGGCCATGCGAAATCCATGTACCGATCTTTTGTGTTTGAAATAATTTTTTTCAAATGGCCCTGGTGATTGTCCGCAGGAACATTGGCGTTTATGAGCTCAACCGGTACGCCTTTGGGAAATGTATGGGTGAGCACTCGGTTGTCTCTGACGACAAATAGATAGGCGATTTTTGGATTGCTTCGTACCCGGTCGTCAAGGAGATTCTGCAAAGAAACCCGGTCGTTGATGAGAATTTTGTCGGCAGCATCCAAAGCAAGATTGTGTGCGATATTTTCGCCCTGAGCGGCGGCCACCTGGAACAGGGTGGTGCTGTATCGATGGGTGACGATCTGAGAGATAATCAGGCCACTCACGATAACGATCACGGCAATGGTCAAAATCAGCTTTTTTCTAAAATCTTTGGGCCACATCTGAACCCCTGTATGCAATATTCAGTTGTTTTTTTATTTCACGCACGGTTTGATACCAGGTGTCTTTTGGGGATACAAAACGGTCGATCATCAGCTCCTTTAAAATGGGCCTGCCCTTTGGATCTTGATGCATGTTAAGGAGCAGATCTCGGGCTTTTTCTTTAATTTTAGGTGCCAGGTATTTGGAGGCCACAAAAGGCGGACTCCCAAAAGGAATCGATTTTTTTATCACCCGGGTTTGGGATGTATTTACCGGATTTCGTGAGTTATAATATTCCCAGATCATTCCATCCACTGCTGCACCATCCACCAGTGACTTTGCAACCGCCAGAATTGAATTGTCATGACTGTAGGTATATGTCACATCTTTAAAAAAAGTTTCCGGTGTTTCGCCAATTTGAAACACCCAGTAGGTTGGAATTAAGGTGCCGGTATTCGATGCCGGATCCGTCATTGCAAAGGTTCGCCCTTTTAAACCCTCAAGCGTTTTGATAGAACTGTTTTTATTAACGATAAGATAAGACCTGTAGAAAGGTTCGCCTCGGATGATGGGTGTTGCCAGGGCCTCAAAACCATATTTTCCCTTGCCGGTTGCGTAAGGTCCTGAGCAAATAAATGCTAGATCAACCTGCTTTTTTAAAAAGAGTTCATTTATTTCTGAATATGTTTTTCGCTGGATGAGTTGAATATTGTAATTCAATTTTTTGCCGATATAATCCAATAAATCCCGGTAAGTTGAAAACGTTTCTTTGGGTGAAATCATGGCAGATATCGCCACTCTTAAGGTTCTGTTTTCACTATGTATAGCTTTAGAGTGGTCTACCTGAATGGTCTTGGAGAAATCGACAAAAGTGTAATCGGCATCATTGCTGCATCCTGAAGCAAGGAGCATGATCACGGCAACATAGAGCCCCAGACATAAAAAAAGCTTCTTTGCTGTTGCGGATAGCGGTTTCATGGTTGATCTCTCTAAAGATTATGGGTTTGTTGAAAATATAGAGGGGCAAATCCCATACAAATAATTTTTATATACTACATTGTTCCAATTGTGTCAATGTTTCTTCCAATGCCTATATCCCGTTCAGAGAAGTTCAAGTGACAGATAAAATCGGAAATGTCTCCAGTTTGTCCCCCATCTCCTTAATTCGTTTGAACCGAAAATCCATTTATCCCACGGTTGTCTGTTTGGCTGTCACGGTTTGCACTTTTTCCGTTCTAAACCAGTGGGGGGTCTTCAAACAGATTTTTACCAGCATAAGCATCACCGGAACTTCGATCAGCACACCCACCACCGTGGCAAGGGCTGCCCCGGACGACAGACCGAAGAGCATGGTTGCCGTGGCAATGGCCACCTCGAAATGATTGGAAGCGCCGATCATGGCAGCCGGAGCCGCATCCACGTAACGGAGTTTCAGGAACCGTGCCAGACCATAGCCAAGCCAGAAGATCAGGTTGGTCTGGATAAACAAAGGGATGGCAATCCAGAGAATCGTCAGAGGATTGGCAATAATGACTTCTCCTTTGAAGCTGAACAGCAATACCAGCGTAATCAGCAGCGCGATAATGGTTACCGGCGTCAACACGTGGAGAAATTTTTCCTTAAACCATATTTCACCTTTTGCGGAGATGATCCACTTACGTGAAATATAGCCCGCCAGCAAGGGAAGAGCGACGTAAATGCCGATGGACAGCAACAACGCCTGCCAGGGTACCGGCAAACGTCCCACACCCAACAAAAATCCGCCTAAAACACCATAAAGCACGAGCATGGTTAGGGAGTTGATGGCCACCATTACCAGTGTCAGACCGTCATTGCCTCTTGCCAGATAGCCCCAAACCAGCACCATGGCGGTACACGGCGCAATCCCCAGCAGAATGCAACCAGCCAAATAGCTGCGCCAAAGGGGCACTTGGAGCATTTTTACGCCGCCGGTCATCACCACCGTACCGGCTCCGTGGGTCGCACTCACCGGAAGGTCGAGGCCAAAGGGCATCTTAACCAAATCCACGGCATCCGGCCCTATAAAGCCGTAGAAAAGTGTTCCCAGAAAAAAGAGGGCGATGGCATACATGGTAAACGGCTTGATGCACCAGTTGACGAACAGGGTCAAGAACACCGGTTTTCCACTTTTGCTCGCCTTGATAACCTCACCGAAATCAATCTTGACCATGATGGGATACATCATGAAAAACAGACAGATTGCGATTGGAATGGACACCATCGGCGCTCCATTGACATAAATGGCCAGACCATCGAGATATTGTGCCATGCCGGGGGCTATTTTACCTAACAGGATGCCGGCAATAATGCACAGCACCACCCAAAGGGACAGGAATCGTTCGAAAATACTGGTCATTTTTCGATCATTGTTCAAAACAGCATCATTGCCCATCAATAGTTTCCTCCTCACAATATTGAAAAATAAAATACCATGTCCTTTGAAATCATGCTCTATGTTGAGCCTTGCACAACACCTCCGGATCGATTTTTAAAATTTCTTTTAAACGTTTGGCATCCTGCTGGATTTTTGAAGTTTTCGAGAGCGATTTTGAAACCCAGGCAATGGCCTCCCGCGCTTCATCCGGTGCTTCATCACCTGCCAGACGATAATACCGCCATCGCCCCACCTGCTTTCCTTCAACCAGACGCGCACTGGCAAGAATCGACATGTGTTTGGAAACCGTGGATGGTGCAAGACCTAAAAGCTCGATGATCTGACATACGCACAGTTCACGCCCGTCCAATGCCAGTAACGCACGAATACGATTCTCGTCAGACAGCGCCCTTGTGATCGCCATAAACGCAAACATAAACACCTCCTCTGATTTGCAATCCGTCATTTCGCCACATGTCGAATTATAGGGTGTTTCAATGTTTCAGTCAAGGACAAAATTTGTTTATTGCTTTCGGGCGTATCGATTTGATATTTAATCTATTTCTGATATTATGGTTTTATTCTTACTGGACTGATATTCTGTTTTGGATTTCAATCTTTTCAGGCAGGCGCTTACTTCTAAATATGGACTCGGTATCTTTAAATCTCCGGTCGAAAGTTTCGTAAAGTTCGGCGAACGTATCAAGCTTTATTTTTAAGGGGAATACGGACCGTTTGTCGAACTCTCTTCTTTTCCCGCTCAATAATTTTGCCCTGTTTTCTAACCCAGCTTAGATAGTGCCCGAACGAAAACTAGGATTTTTCGTTAAGATCGAGGAAGACGAAAATTTTAACCACAGGAATATCGGATTTTGACTTTTTACGATTTCATCAATGGATGGCCGGAAACAAGTGAGGGTTCGCTATCATAAATAAAATATTTTATTGACATACCATACCACTTTGTGTGATAGCTGTCAATACTTTTAATAACGGCGGTATAACCAAAAAAATAGAGAGGAATCCATGGACAGTAAAGAGTTTTCACGCTTTCGCAAAAGGCTGAACAAGACGCAGAAACAGATGGCCCAGCTGCTGGGAGTATCTATTAAGGCCGTGCACAGCTACGAGCAGGGCTGGCGATCCGTACCTGCTCATGTGGAGCGGCAGATGTTTTTTCTGACTTCCAGGATGAGAGGAAACCCCAAAGTCAGTAAGTCGTGCTGGGTAATAAAAAAATGCCCTCCTGAGAAGAAAAAAGAGTGCCCGGCATGGCAATTTCAGGCCGGAAAGCTTTGCTGGTTTATTAACGGTACAATTTGTGACGGCACTATTTATGAAAATTGGAAAGAAAAGATGAGATTATGTCGTTCTTGCGAGGTTTTGGCTCATCTTATGTGAGTGAGATATTCTTTTCCCACTTGACTATTGATGGCTTCGTAAAAAGTCCAACTTCTGCGTTGCGCTGCATTCATCGTCACTGCAACGTACTATAACTGCACGGTCGATGCCTTGCATCTCCGGCAAATGCGACAATTGCAGAATTTAGGTACAAGTTAAATAGGACGCAGATATACACAGATAATATTGTTATTTTGCAATTTAAGAATCTTGATAATCTGTGTTCATCTGTGTCCAAAAAAGGAAATTCCTATACTATCAAGGTAAAATCATGCAAAATATTATTTCGGATCCGGACCAAGCACGTAAACACGACTCGGGCAAAGAAAGAAAGTTGATCGGTGACAGGGGAGATTACTTTCTTAACAGAATGCAGGGTGAGACAGGCGTGAATGTTTCGGCATGTTATCAATGCGAACGCTGTACCAATGCCTGCCCTGTCAGCCATTTTATGGATATTAAACCTCACCAAGCGATCCGTTATGTTCAATTGGGATGGCGCGAAGACCTGTTAAAATCATCAACCATTTGGATGTGTCTGTCATGTGAAATGTGTACGACCTATTGCCCCAATGAGGTGGATGTTACGGAAATCATTAATCATTTGCGCAACATGGCGGCACATTCGTCCATAACACCGAAAGAAAAAAGTCTTGCCGTATTTCATCAAACATTTCTGGAAGTGCTTCAAACGTCCGGCAGAGTAAACGAATTCCGGTTGATGAACGCCTATTATTCGAAGCCGGATATTCTGAAAGAAAGAGTAAAACAAGGAATTTTAATAGAAGATCTTCTTCTGGGCATGACCCTGTTGCGCAAAGGTAGGCTCAAATTATTCACGCCCAAGTCCAGGGCGATCAAGGAAATTAAAAGAGTCTATAGTCAAACACGCGGAGAGATCGTTTAATGAGATTATCTTTTTATCCAGGATGTTCTTTGGAAGGGATGGCCAACGACTATGCCCGGTCCATTGATGCGGGCTTTAAAAACCTGGGTATTGATTTGGTTGAAATCGAAGATTGGTCCTGTTGCGGGTCAACGGCGGCCCACAGCCTGAATCAGGCGATGTCTGTGGTTCTGCCTGCAAGGAATCTGGCCGCCGCAGAGAAGATGGAACTCGACATTGTTTCTCCGT
>JAUWLP010000099.1 GCA_030613575.1 Desulfobacteraceae bacterium | reverse complement strand
TGGTACCCATATACAAAGGCTTGAGCCACCTTTGAAACGCGACATCGCCGTAAGCTTCTCTTGTCTGCTCAAAAATCTGGTTCTGTAAATCTTCAACAAAATTATCAAAATCCTTACTCATCAGTTTTTCCTTTTCCGCCTACAATAGCTACTCAGCCCCTTGCTCATTGAGCCACCGAGGTAGCACTCCGGGCTCATGGGCAGGGAAAATGCGCACCTATTTTTTCTCCAGATCTTTGATCCTGGCTTGAAGGCCTTGCATCTGTCTAAACAAGTCGTTTGCCTGATCCTTGAGTTGTTTCAATTCTTCTTCTCGGGATAAAGAATCGGTTTTAGAGGAATCCGGGGTAATCGATCCGGAAGCACTCATTCCAGGTGCCATACAGCGTCCCATGCCTTTGCCCATTCCCATTCCCCGGCCCATGCTCCGGCCAATCCCCATGCCACGGCTTATCCCCGAGGCACCGCCGCCCATACCATAGTAATCACCCACCTTTGACGATCCTTGGGGCTTTATATCGCCTTTCCTATATTTTTCCACGGCCTCTCTGACACTCCCGGTCTGGCCCATAAATATCTCGACCCCGGCAGCGGAAAGGGTTTGTACCGCATTGGGGCCAACATTTCCAGTTATAATAGCACCGACCCCTTTGGAGGCCACAAACTGTGAGGACTGAATACCTGCTCCTCCTCCCAGGGCTATAGCCTCATTATCAAATGCCTCAAAGATCATGTCGTCTGTGTTCACGATGATAAAATAAGCACACCGGCCAAAGCGGGGATCAATCTGTGAATCTAAATTTTTTCCACTGGAACTTACAGCAACTTTCATATTTGATTTCTCCTTTCAGTATAAATTCTTTAAGGGATTTTACGTGACGCGGCTCCGCCGGCACACACCTTCATCGGAGCAGGGAGGAGTATCACAGCGTTCTTCACGACCGCAGCAGGTCCTGCCCGGAGAATGTTCCGATTTTCCGCCTAAAAAAGAAGCAACAGACAATATCCTCTCCGTCTCAGTACTTTCGCACTCTTTGCATGAAATATTTTCGTCATTTCCCATACCAGTCATGTACTCGGATATGGCTCCGCATTCCTTGCATCGATACTCATAAATCGGCATTTCTTGTTACCTCCTGTCTGAACTTTTCTCTGTTTTCACTTTCCGTTTAATTCAGAAGTTTTTCAAGGGCTTCAGAAAGTGCGGATTCAGGATGAAGCCCCACAAAGCGCTGTATCTCTTTACTATTTTTGAATATGACCATGGTGGGGACACATTGTATCCCTAATTTCATTGCCACATCCTGATTTTCATGAATATTCATACAAGCAACTAATGCTTTTCCTTTAAATTGATGAGCAAGCTGATTAATAATCACCTCTTGAGAGCGGCATGGAGCGCACCACGGTGCACTAAAATCTATAAGTGTAACTCCGCTTTCAATTGTTTTTTTTAACTCTTCACCGGATGGGATCTTTCTTATCCCCATTGTATTCCCTCGGTTTGTGCATTCATATATTATATGCAGCCCTTATTCCATCAATAATTATGCCATGTGTGACGGCAATGTCCATATGTATATAACAGTATTAATAAGTTGGGCGTAACCTGCTATAATATTAATTAAAATTTAGATATCACAAAAGAAAAAATAATGCTGGTAGAAAAAACTCAAAACAGGTTGACAAATGGAAATGCCGTTACTTATAATAAAAAGTAACGTTAGGTAACGCTGCTGTAACGCTTAAAAGATCTACATTGTTATGATTACGGAGCGTTTAAAAAGTCTCAGCAATAAAAAAATCAAAGATGTGAAGAGGTGGATTTCTGTCATGCAAAATAAAACATATAATATTATGGATTCCAGTTTTGCGAGTCTACTGCTGGAATCAATGGCTGATGGTGTTTTTACCCTTAATAACAAGGGAATAATATCATCATGGAATCCATCCATGGAGCGTATAACTGGCTATTGCGCGAAAGAAGCCATAGGAAAAAGCTGTAAGTTGCTTAATTTCAATCTATGCCTTTCTGAACCCTGGCCAACAAACATTAACAAATGTGGTATTTACGAAAATGCTCGTTTTGACGCTGAGGAATGCTTTCTGCGCCATAAAAACGGTAATAATATACCTGTGATAAGAAGCGCAAGACTGGTAACAGATGGAAATAATTATGTAAAAGGCGTTGTCGAGACCGTGACTGATATCACTGAACTGAAAAAGGCCCGACGTAAAGCAGAAGAGGCCAACCGTCGGTTGGGCGAAATCCATAAGTTTGATAATATTATAGGTAAAAGTCGTGCGATGCAACACCTGTTTTTAGCTATAAAAGCGGCTATTGCAAGCGAAGCAAACATCCTGCTACAAGGTGATAGCGGTACGGGCAAGGAGCTGGTTGCCGGTGCTATTCATTACAACAGTGATCGATACAAAATGCCATTTGTAACGGTGAACTGCATTGCACTTTCAGAATCTCTTTTGGAAAGTGAGCTTTTTGGGCATGTAAAAGGGGCTTTTACCGGAGCTGTTCGCAACCGTGTGGGTCGCTTTGAAGAAGCAGACGGTGGAACCATATTTTTGGATGAAATTGGTGAAATTAGTCCTTTTGTTCAGATCAAGCTGCTTCGTGTACTGCAAGAACGGGAAATTGAGCGGGTTGGTGACTCGAAAAAATGTAAAATCGACATCCGAATCGTTGCGGCTACTAATAAAGATCTGTATGACCTTGTTAAGAGGGGACATTTTCGTGAAGATCTCTATTACCGCCTTAAGGTGTTTCCGATATGTATCCCTCCTTTAAGAAAAAGGAAAGAAGACATTCCGCTTCTTACAAGTTATTTCATAACTGTTCAGAATAAAAAAACCGGTAAAAAAATAAACGGTGTCTCGCAATCTGTAATGAGAATTCTCATGGACTACACCTGGCCCGGCAACGTGCGTGAGCTGGAAAATGCAATTGAGCATGCCTTTGTTCTTTGCAATGATGAGCACATCGATATTTTTGACCTTCCTGTTGAAATACGTCAGATTGAATATCATCCCCCTGAGCCAAAATTAGTTGACCGGCCCTCAAGTTCTTTATCGCCACGGAAAAAGCTTTCCCGAGAAAAACTGCTTGAACTTCTTAATGAATGCGGCTGGAATAAGGCTGAAGTTGCACGTCGAGTGGGCCTGAGCAGAACTGCAATCTGGAAGTATATGAAGAAGTGGGATATCCCTCTCAAACGGCCGTCAAATTAAATGTGTGGAACATTTTCGCTTAAATGCCTTTATAAAAATAGCAAATCGGCCCCGAGGACCTATACCTTAAGGGCCGATTTGGTCATTAAAAAGGGGGTAATATGGAAATGGAGGTTGCCAAGTTGAATCCCGAGAAAAACTGCTTTAACTTCTTTGCTTAATTTTTTTGAAACGCCAGAATTTAGGTTTTAATTTCTTTGTTGGCACCTTTTATTTGTGATCGGTTTGTTCTTTGAAGCGACATCCGACAATAGCAGGATCGTCTTTATAGCCTAAGGCCTCGAAATCCATAACCCCATCATAGGAATGACAGTTCGTGCAGGAAAGAGCATGCTCTTTGGGAACCACTTCGTGGTTTATACGCCAGTACATTTTTGTGTTCACAAATTTAATTTTGCCGCTATATTTTAAACCGGCAGCCTTCATCCCGTCCCTTGCCGCCCTGTCCCAGTCAAAGTGTTTCCAATACCCACCCCAGAGCTTGGGAATAATAAGGTATTCATATTTAGCATCGGCAGGCTGTATGCCGGAAAAGAGTTTGTAGGGGGTAATTTTTGCTTCCGGATCGCTTATGTTCCCGACCGGTGAATTTAAATAAGTAACACCGTCCAGATTAACAGAATCTCCTGTCAAATATTGCCGATGTTTCCCATTGTACCAGGCATAGTCCGGCCTTATGTTTTGCCTTTTTATTAAAAGTCCCTTCTTTTTATGGTGAGTAGTAATGCAGTACGGATCATCCTGCGATACTTTCATGGTCTTTCCTGCCTTGGACCAGTCCCAAAACATGAGGGTCGGCTTGGCCTTTGCAAATGTTGGGATATGACATGTCTGGCAGGCAATGGAATCGCAATGATCATTCAATTTTTTTAACAGGGGATGCTCATCTGAGTGCGGTTTTTCATCATGACAGTCCGTGCAGGATACGCTTCCCTCACTGACCGCGCTGGTAGTGCTGCTGCCTGATATCTTATGTTTATAGGCTACATGGCATTCCTGGCAGGAAAAATCCTGTCCCCCCATGTGTACATCATGGGAGTAGGGCGGATCCTTTAATGTACTATCAAGATCCCCGTGTTTTATGGCATCACCACCACCTCCGTACCAGTGGCATGCCCCGCAATTAGCCCTGGTGGGAGGCCCAACGTTTTGCGCAATCTTGGGCAGATTCAGGTCCTTCTTTTCCTTACCGCAACCGGTCGGTATTTTTTTGTAGGTACCAGTGGTATCATGGCATACAAGGCAATCAATTTTTGAATGGTCTGAAAAATCAAAAGAGGCGTCCTTCCAACCATAACCGATGTGACAGCTGGTGCACCTGCACCAGTTGGAGGTTATGGAGATTCAGAAATTATTCATAAGATTTTTCTTGCCCAGGTTTTTGTTATTCTCAGATCCTTCAAGAAAAGGCGTGGGTCCTTTCCATAACCAGTGAGCTGAAGAAAGTATAGCTTCCCCTTCTTCCTGGTGACATTTAAGACAATCTCTTGTTACAGATGCTCCGTCAGGATAAGGACCTACCATATACTGTGAGCAATTTGAAGGATCAGAGGGTTTTTCTTTAGCCAGGGATGAATTTGTATAAACACATATAGCCAATATAAAATACGAGATTAAAAGTATACGGGCAACCATTTTTCCACCTCCAATAAGTTCATATGTTTATATTGAAAAATATGGATCTATATGGTAACTTTGCTTGTATTACAGGCCATCAGCAATCCTTTTAAATTTCATCAATCCTCTTCGTGTTTCTTGCTATAAATGCGTATGACCTTTGCCCTTTAACAAATCGACCCCAAGGACC
The DNA here is from genome assembly GCA_030613575.1 of Desulfobacteraceae bacterium. Classification (GTDB taxonomy): domain Bacteria; phylum Desulfobacterota; class Desulfobacteria; order Desulfobacterales; family UBA11574; genus S5133MH16. The sequence goes on along the minus strand of JAUWLP010000099.1, from coordinate 4,958 downwards.
TATTCCTTAAGGGCCGATTTGTCAATAAGAAGGGTGTAATATGAAAATGGAGGTTGCCAAGTTAAACCCCGACAAAGTAAAGCAGCAAATATTATGCCACAAATTAGTTCTTAGTAATTTTTGTGCATTTTGTGACAAAAGATTTTTATAACACGATGTGGAGCCGTTATGGATAAGATGCTTGATGCGGGTTTCCGGATGCTGAACCTTAAAAAGAAGTTATTCTTATTTTATCAAGCACCGAACATCCAGTATCTGCTCATTAAATGGCAATCGTGTTCACCACTGTTTTCCGATACTTGTTCAATTTCTGTTTAAATATGGGCGCCTACTGTTCAGATATTTAACAGTTTTACTGTTCATATATTTAACACATTAACAGTTGGATGACAACAAAAAAAATTAAGCTCGAACTTCAATTCCACACTACTTTATCCATCAACCAGCAACCGGTAACGAGCAAATAGACACCGGTAACGACCAAACCAGTATCCCACCTTAATTGGCATCATTATTGCTATACTAAAAGTTAGTTCGCTTTGTTCACAATTGGAATGCTGGAATACTGGGTTTTGGAATTATGGGGCGTTATAATTGCTTGGTAAACCCACAGACCACCAGCAGAAAGGAGGTTTACAATGGATAAAGTAGTTCTCTTAACAGATTGTCCTGAAGAATGTGACCCCCTAATATCATGTCTCAAGTTACTGTTTCCCGAGTGCAAGATTCAGGTTCAGCCAAAGCAGGCAGCGGAATTGCAGCGTGAGTCCTTGGGTTTAGAACTTTCCACAGCTTATCGGATGTTTATAAACTTCGACAGAAACTTGCGAAAATTAATGACAGAAAGCCGTGCGTAAGGAGCGGGGACCCCGGTGGAATTCGCCTGGCTCCTCATTGACATGAATTTTACTTGGCGGGCAAGGCAGTTGATGAGTGGTACAGTGTGTTTTTAGTAAAGATGTGGTGGATACCTTAAAAGAAAATGGATGCTCACCTTCCGCTTTGCCTTAAATGAAGGGAGGTGAGAGAGACATGAAGAAATTAGTCTATATCCTTGTATTTGTTAGTTTAATGGTTGCAGTAATGTTTTGGGCAACATCTGAAGTAGATTATTTGACATGCACAACTTGTATTAATCCATACCTCTTAGGCACATAAAGGAGAACTAACATTTTAAGAATTTTAAACACTCGGACAGAAGCGGTTGGTGAGTATTTGACCGTAGTTCAACTGTGCACAACTCACCTTCCGCGGTGTACCTAAATGAAGGAGTAAGCATGAAGTGTAAAATAGATTTTAATAACGGATTAGGGAGTACACTCCCAGTTTTTTTATTGCCACCAAGACACAAAGGCACAAAGAAAGAACTATAAATATATCCTTTGTGTCTTTGTGCTTTAGTGGCAATTGACGGCTTGTCAGGGTTAGGTTTAAACAAAAAATATAATGAGGTATTCTCATGATGGTAAGAATTATTACCATTATACTTATTGTTATGTTATCCAGCCAGGCCCAGGCCATGAGGTTCAAGATCGCCACCCTGTCGCCGGAAGGGTCTGTTTGGATGCAGAAAATGCGGGAAGGCGCCAAGGAACTGGCCCGTAAAACCGACAACCGGGTAAAGATTAAATTTTATCCGGGAGGTGTAATGGGTGACGATAAGACGGTTTTACGAAAAATTCGCATCGGCCAGCTCCATGGGGGCGCGGTTGTCAGCGGCAGTTTATCCAAGTTTTTTCCCGATAACCAGATTTATAGCCTGCCGCTTATGTTCAGGTCCTTTAAAGAGATCGATTATGTTCGCAAACATCTGGATAAACGTATTGTCGAAGGGCTTGAAGAAGGTGGATTTGTGACCTTTGGTATCGCCGAAGGCGGCTTTGCCTACGTGATGTCTACCGTGCCCATAAGAACCGTCAGAGAGATGCGTCATCAGAAAGTCTGGATTCCGGACAATGATCCGATGATTCTTGAAACGGTCAAGGCCTTTGATATCACTCCCTTTCCGTTGTCCATCGCCGATGTGCAGGCCGGCCTTCAAACCGGGCTGATCAATACGGTCACCACTCCGCCCATCGGGGCGGTGGCCCTGCAATGGCATACCCAGATTAAATACCTGATGTACGAACCGTTTCTGTATATTTACGGGGTTTTGGCTGTGGATAGCAAGGCATTTGTAAAAATATCAACCCATGATCAACAGATCTTTCGCGAAATAATGGGGCGTATTTTCCGTGAAATAGACCGGCTGAACCGAGAAGATAACGTTAAAGCTCTGGAGGCGTTACGTAAACAGGGGGTTGAATTTATCAAGCCTTCCGGTGAAGCGCTGGAAAAATGGTATGCTGATGCCGAGGCAGTGCCCAAGCGGCTGATTCGATCCGGCAAATTATCTCAGGGCATGGTCAACACTCTGGAAAAACTTCTTAAAGACTATCGTTCAAAGCAACTTCGTGCCGAAAAATAAACACATAATATAATGGATCCCAGTTTTGCGAGCCTGCTTCTGGAATCAATGGCTGATGGTGTTATTACCCTTAACAACAAGGGAATCATATCATCATGGAATCCATCCATGGAGCGTATCACCGGCTATTCCGCGAAAGAAGCCGTAAGAAAAAGTAGGATATTCCTCTTAAACCGCCGTCAAATTAACCTGCTAATTCCCGGGCAGGTTTTATGCCATACCTCTTAATCTGATTCCAGACACTTGTTCTGGATATGCCCAGAATTCGTGCTGCCTGGGACTGGTTGCCGCCGGATTGCTGCAGGGCATGCATAAGTCGTCGCTTCTTTATTTCATTCAGGTCACCGGACGATGGTTCGCTGGTTTTATGTGGATTTTCCATGTTCAAAATGTTGGGCGGGAGATGCTCAGGACCAATCATCGATCCCTGACAGGCGACAAAGGCGTATTCAAGGGTGCTTTTGAGTTCCCTCACATTTCCTGGCCATGGGTATTGAATCATAAAATCTAAGGCTTCATTGGTAATGCCTTGAATTCTTTTTTCGCTTTTCAGATAAATTCTCTGGAAGAATGATTCGGCTAACAGCGGAATATCGCCGATTCTTTCTCTTAATGGGGGAATCCATATGGGAAGTACATTTATCCGGTAATAAAAATCTTCTCTGAAAACACCTTGGTCCACAAGCTGTTTAAGATCCTTGTTGGTTGCCGTAATGATTCTAACATCAATCTGAATCGGCCGGTGATCCCCCACCCGTTCAATGATCTTTTCTTCGAGCACCCGCAGAAGTTTTACCTGGGTTGAAAGGGGTAAATCGCCAATTTCGTCCAGAAAAATATCTCCTTCATGAGCGGCTTCGAATCTTCCGGTTCGACTCTGAAAAGCGCCGGTATAAGCGCCTTTGACATGCCCAAAAAGCTCACTTTCCAGGAGTGACTCATTCAGGGCCGCACAACTGACCTTTACATACGGTTTGTTTTTGCGGGGGCCACTTTTATGAATTGCCCTTGCTACAAGCTCCTTTCCAGTCCCACTCTCTCCAAAAATAATCACCGGTGCATCCGACTCGGAACTATTTGTAATCATGGTAAAAACCTGCTGCATCGGCGCTGAATTGCCAATGATTCCGTGAAATCGATCTTCTGCCCCGAGTTCTCGCCGAAAGGTCTCGATCTGGGTTTCTTTTTCAATGAGGTCCGTAATATCGGTTATGGTTTCAACAGCGCCCGTTACATTACCTTTGCTGTCATGGAGAACAGAAGCATTTTTCACAATGTGAATATGTTCCCCGTCCTTTCGAGTTATAACGCATTTTTGCATCTTTAACTTACCTTTTTGAAACAGCATACACCAGTGGTGCCCTTTATTTCCGAGGACCACTTCACAGGCATTGCAACTTAATACAGTGCAGGGTTTCCCTATGATCTCTGTCATGGAATGACCGGTAATTGTTTCAAAAGCCCGGTTAACCGAAGTTATGTTGCCTTCAGTGTCCACAATCATGACACCGTCCTGAATTGTGTCCACCACTGTTTTCCAATACTTGTTTAATTCCTGTTTAAACATGAATGCCTCCTGTTTAAAAAATAAACATAACTCTGTTCAGCTATTTAACACATTGACGGTTGGATGACAACAAAAATTTTAAGTTCGAACTTCAATTCTACCCTATTTTATCCGGAAACCGGCAACAAAACCATCACACAAGTTTGACGGTCTCGTAAAAAGTCAGATTTTGTTGGCAAAGTAAAAAGCTCCAAATTCAAGGCGCGCAAATTCCGAGGAATAAGACGTACATATAGTACATCGTAGTGACGAGGAATGCAGCGCAACGCAGAAGTTGGACTTTTTACGAAGCCATCAATCATAATTGGCATCATTATTGCTACATTATTGGTAGAATCGATTGGCAAACCCTCAGGCCTCAAGTGGACAGGAGGTTTATAATGGATAAAGTTGTTCTCTTAACAGATCGTCCTGAAGAATGTGAAACCCTAATATCATGCCTTAAGATACTGTTTCCCGAGTGCGAGGTTCAGGTTCAGCCAAAGCAGGCAGCGAAGTTTCAGCGTGCGTCCTTGGCTTTAGAACCTTCCAACTCTAAGAAATAATGGAGGAAAACAGTGGTTAATGACATAGGAATAGTTAAAAATGACAATTAGGGTCACGATCAATAAGGAGGAAAACAATGGCATCAAACTTCAGAATTTATTGTCATAAAAACAGGGACAACCTCCATCTTAAGCTTATGGGAGACTTTGACGGTTCATCAGCCTATGAACTGATCAATACCCTAAAAAAATATTGCGGCATTGCCGGGAAAGTCTTTATTCATACGTGCTTTCTTTCTTCGGTTCATTCTTTTGGTCTGGATGTATTTCAAAAGAATTGCGCCATCAAAAAACTATCGCGTATGCTGACATTTACCGGTGAATATGGGAATAGAATGGCGCCTCATGGGAGTAATTTACTAAAACCCAAATCGGAGGT
>JAUWLP010000186.1 GCA_030613575.1 Desulfobacteraceae bacterium | reverse complement strand
AAAGCGGTTCTGGCTGTAAATGAATTGTCCGAAGAACGGGTTGGGGCTATTCTCGGACCTGTAACGACTCATGAAGCTGCGGCGTTGGAAGCCCAGGAAAAAAGGATACCAATAATTACTCTGGGCCAGAAAGAAAATATTGCAAAGCTGGGAGACTATGTTTTCAGGAATTTCATTACCCCTGAAATGCAGGTCCAGACAATAGTATCTTATGCGACCCAAGTTCTTGAAATAAATCGTTTCGCCATTCTTTATCCTGATGACAAATATGGTATGACTTTTATGGGTCTGTTCCAGGATGAAGTTGAAGCTTATGGAGGGGAAGTCGTCAGAGCTGAACCGTATAACCCTGACCAAACAGATTTTGCCGAACCCATAAAAAAACTTGCGGAAACCCAAACCAAGCTTCCTGAACAACCAGAAGAAAGGAGTGAAAATTCAGATCTTAAACAGGCTGAACCTGCTCTTGATTTCGAGGCCGTCTTTATTCCTGACGGCCCGACCACATCAGGACTCCTAATACCCCAGCTCGCTTTTTACGATGTTGTGGGTGTGCATCTTTTCGGAACCAACCTGTGGCATTCCGACCGCCTAATCGAAATGGCCAAACAATTTATTCAGGGTGCTATAATGGTCGATGGTTTTTTTGACGGAAGTAATTCACAAAAAGTAAAGGGTTTTGTGGAAATGTTTGAGGAAACTTTCGATGAAAAACCCGGATTTATTGAAGCGGTGGCTTACGATACGGCGATGATATTGTTTGACCTGGTCAGCCGAAATGATATCCAATCCAGAAGTGAAATAAAAAATGAAATAATGAACCTTCAAGACTTTCAGGGGGTAACAGGGAAAACTTCTTTTGATAATACCGGCAATGCCCATAAAGAACTTTATCTATTACAAATACAAGGTAATAAATTTATAGAGCTGGAGAACAATTCATGAAAGATAAAAGAGGTCTTTATTATTATCCTTTTCCTCAGAATAAACGGGTTCGTATGTATGTACGAAAAGAAGCGGACATCATTGAATTCCGTCTATGGAATCAAGATGATCCCAAGCTCTGGAAGGAACACGGATGGATGCCCTACGACGCCATATTGCAAGCTGCTGATATGCATAAAGGAGGGGTTTTTAACCCGAACCAGGCCTATGACATCGAAATTGCGAACGCATTGATAAAGGATCAGTCGTGATGGAACTTAGGGTTAATCTGAAATTTGCTTCATTACAACTTATCCAGCAAATCACAAAACAGCCGGACGCCGAAGCCTGTGCCGCCGGCACCGCAGTATGCAGATTCCTTTTTGGCGTAAGCCGGCCCTGCAATATCAATATGGGCCCAGCGGGTATCTTTAACAAATTCCGAGAGGAACAGCGCAGCAGTGATGGCGCCACCATAACGTGTACTGCCCACATTATTCAGATCAGCGAAATCGCTTTTAAAAAGTTCTTTATAATCTTCAGGCAGCGGCAAACGCCAACAGCGTTCATGGGTCTTCTGGCCGGATAAAATAATATCTTCTGCCAATTTATCATCAAAAGAAAAAGTCCCGGCGATCTTTTCGCCCAGAGCAACAACACATGCTCCGGTCAGCGTGGCCATATCAATGAGGGTCTGGGGTTTATATTTATTGACCACATAAGAGATGGCATCTATCAATATCAGTCTGCCCTCGGCATCTGTATTCCCTATTTCCACGGTTTTTCCATCATAACTTTTGATAATGTCTCCCGGACGGGAGGCATTTCCTGACGGCATATTTTCAACAATAGGGATGATGCCGATAATTCTAAATCTGAATTTAAGCTTTGCTGCTGTGATCATTGTTGCCGCCACTGAAGCCGCACCGGACATATCCGCCTTCATTTCGTCCAGAGCTGCCGAAGGCTTCAGGTTGATACCGCCCGAGTCGAACGTTACGCCTTTTCCAACCAGTGCAACTGTATTCTTGGCTCCCCTTGGATTGTGTTCCAGAACCACCATCCTTGGCTTGCTCCGGCTACCGGCCGCAACCGCAATTATTGCGCCGAATTTTTTCTGTTTCAGCTCCTTTTCACCCAACACGGTTACCTTAAGATTCTCTTTTCTGGCAAGCGTAACAATAGACCTGGTGAAACGTTCGGGTTTCTTTTCGTTAGACGGCGTACTGACCCACTCTCTTGCAAGAATAGTCCCCTGGCAGATAGTGTGAATTCGTGATGATAATCGGCCGTACTTTCTGGTTTCATCAGGCTTGACAAGAAAATTGATCTTTTTAACCGGGACATGTTTTTTTTCTTTTTTGTATTTATCAAAAATATGATTCCCCAAATAGGCGCCTTCCAGCATTACCTCAAGCAGAGACGTCATTTCCATATTGATTTTTTTTGCCACAGGAACAGCTATCAAAACATTCGAAAGTTTTTTCTTGATTAATGCCTTTACTGCTTTGCCGGTCGCGGCACGCATTGCCTCCCTGTCGATTTTTTCAAGTTTTCCAAGCCCTATAAAAATTACCCTTTCAGCTTTAACCTCTGGCAGGTTGTAAAATACAACTTCATCATCTTTATCCCCTTTGAACTCCTTAAATTTCTTTGCTTTTCTTATAAGAGACGTTACAATTTCGTCGTCAAAAACAGTTTTATCCTCACAAACAGGAATAACCAGAGATGCCACTTTTTCTTTTTTAAGATCAACTGACTTTAAATGTATCATGCTTCTCCTTTCATACAAATCCGGATTTTTTCCCGTAAATTTTCCGATCTGATATTATATACTTAAACCTTACTGTCAATGAGAATATCTGTTTAGTGCGAATATCACATGAAATATCCGGGCTATTTTATAATCGATGATCCTTCAATATTTTCCCAGGGTAAACGCATTGGATTGCGGTGCAGCGTAGCGACGGTGTGTTTCTCTTGGAAACCGACTGACTGTTTGAAGGGCTTAAGCACAAGTTTCAGGCGGTTGGAAAGAGATACACGCCGTCGTGGAGCGTTCTCCCTGTATTGGGATTCAAATGCGTTTACCCTGAATATTTTCCGGCACCGGATTAACTTGACATTATAAACGGTTGTTTATATCTATCAAACAGAAATTTTATTTTATAATTGCTTAAGCAAAGGTCTCAAAAAAATGGAGGTACAACATGGCAGGAATCAACAAAGTAATCCTGATCGGCCGTTTGGGGAGTGACCCTGAAGTTCGTTATACACCAGACGGAACTGCCGTTGCCAATTTCAGCATCGCAACGTCTGACGAATGGACAGATAAAGCAACGAACGAAAAGAAAGAGCGCACCGAATGGCATCGCATCGTTGCCTGGCGCAGACTGGGTGAAATATGCGGCGAATACCTTTCAAAGGGGAAGCAGGTCTACGTTGAAGGCAAGCTCCAGACAAGATCGTGGGAAAAAGACGGTGTTACCCGATACACCACCGAAATTGTTGCATCTGATGTGCAGTTTCTCGGGACCAGAGATTCCGCCGATACATACAGACCGCCTGAACCTTCACAGACTCCGGAATCCTCAAAGCCTTCACTTCCGGACAAACAGGATGACGATATCCCTTTTTAGTCCTTGAACGCTGATTTCTTGTGTTTTTATGTCAAAAAATCAAATGAGTTACCCTGTTAAATAATGCTTGGCATTAAATCTACGATTTACCGAACCACAGGTATATGAAAAATATGTGACAATTATTGTGAAACTCATTGCCATATTTGGGCAGGTCTTGCACACCGTGTCTATAAAACTACCAATATTTTAATTGGTTATATCGCTTAGTACATTAACATGCTAAAATTAAAAGAAGCTCGACCCTTCTGGTCAACGTGAAGCGACGGGTTCTTCTCTCAATTTAGAATTATCATCAACCTTGACATCTATTCTATAGTGATATATACTCAGATATCTACCAAAGCGGAAAGGAGGCCTATCATGCAAACCGCCAAAATTTTCATTAATGGCCGAAGCCAGGCTGTAAGACTGCCAAAAGAGTTTCGGTTCACCGGCAAGGATGTTTTTATAAAAAAAATCGGTAAAATAGTAATCCTTATACCCAAGGATGATCCTTGGGCATCCTTGGCCGACAGTCTCGATCAATTTACCGGCGATTTCATGGAGAGCAGAGATCAACCCCGACAGGATTACCGGGAAAAATTTTAATGAAATACATGCTCGATACGAATACATGCATTTATATCATAAAAAGAAAACCACTCAATGTAATCGAACGGTTTAGACAACTTGAAATTTCGCAAGTCGGTATCTCTTCAATCACTCTGAGCGAGCTTTTGTATGGTGTTTCCAAAAGCTCCAAGCCGGAACAGAATCAAATGGCTTTG
>JAUWLP010000116.1 GCA_030613575.1 Desulfobacteraceae bacterium | reverse complement strand
ATTAGATAGCTTAACCCTCTATCATAATTGTCAGATTCTGTTAGTAAATTTATGGTGCCTATGGAGCAAGGACCTATCCATAAGATTAAAAATATTATACCCATAAATTTTGTTCTTTTTTTGCTTTTCATTCTTTTAATGCAGGTTCTTTACGATAACAGGAAAAAGTTATTTGCGAAATAAATGGGAGGTGAGCGAAGCAACTAGTGTCCATCCATAAATGAGGATTTTTGTTCAAGATCAAGGCATGCGAAAAAAATAACCGTAGGCATATAGTTGATATTCCGAGGATTATTTTTTTCGCATAACGAAGAGATTGGGCAAAAAGACCATTTATGGATGGACACGAACTAACTTTTAATAAAGGTCACGACGTTAACCGTAACCCCATGGTTTTTGATGGTAGGCACGATTGGATTTGAACCAACGACTTCTACCGTGTCAAGGTAGCGCTCTCCCCCTGAGCTACGTGCCTGTATTTTCCGAAATTTTTTAACACCACTTTTTATGTCTGTCAAGAAAAATGCCTGCCGGAAAAGTGTCTAAATTGAGCTAAAGCCTGCCCTGGTGCGACCGGACGTATATTTTTGCCCAAAATCTTCTGTTTGCTATGCTTGTGATAGTCTGAAATTGCACTAAGAATCCATATCTGGGCCAGGGTTTGAAATGCCTAAAGTTTAAGGTGTCGCTTTGCTCCATCTATTCGTATAAAAACTGGCAGAATCTAAAACGTTAGTCACTTTAGATTGCTTTAAGGACTTTAAACTCCATTAGATTAAAAATATTTTATTACAAAATTTACAAAATTTACAACTAAGAATGTAATTACATAGCAGGAAATTATTATATTCAATGCTTCAAATACTGAGACAGACTTTCCCTCATTTCGTCCGGAACGACTATTGATTGATTTTTTTTGTAATCATAACAGACCTGGACCGATTCTCCGGTTGCATATACTATCGATTCGTCTGACTGATGAATGAGTTTATATTCAAAAGCAAAACTTTTGATGCCGATATCCTTGACCCACATTTGAAGGGTTACCTTATCAATGAACATTACCGGTTTAAGATAATCGCAGCGAATATGCGCCATTATGAACCTGAAATCAGAAGGATCCGAGACCTCGAAATATTTTTGTGAGAATTTTTTTCGCCCCTCTTCAAAATAGGTCAAGAATACAGCATTGTTAACATGCCCCAGAGCATCAAGATCACGGAATCTGACTTCAATGTTTGTGGAAAATATTTTGCCTGAATTCATCAACACCTCCTAACTCGTGCCTGAAGAATCGCTGCAAAAGTTTGAAGTGAACTAAAGTTTAAAGTGAGCTAAAGTTAAGGAATTCTGTCAATTATATAAAATCAACGGAGCGAAGCGACTCCATAACTTTAGGCACTTTAGCTCACTTTAGGCACTTCTAACTTGTCCGGCTTATAGGAGAGCAGTCCCTTTCAGGGGCAAACCAAAGCCTGTTCCTATGGGCCAGGATTCTTTACTCATTCCGGAAAAGCCGGTCTTTTTAGCGATGATTATGATAAAATACTCATCAGATCCATATGATGTCAAGGCGTTATTTGTTGCAATCGGCCGAACATCCGGCTCTATGATTTGTTCCACGAAAATATATTGGACCTAAATTCTGCAAGCCTTGTATCGGCCGGATATACAAGGCTTGCAGATTTTAGGTTGGACTTATTCATCCGGATGTGGCAAATTGAAGGCATAGAAAGGAGGTGTTTGCAATGAAAGTGAGAAAGTCTGTTTTTTCAGGAAGCTGGTATCCGGGCGACGCTGCCGGGTGCGAGAGAGAGATCAAAGGTTTTTTAAAAGAGTACCCTACAAAGACCATTGCACAGAGGGACTTAACCGGAGGGATCGTGCCTCATGCGGGATGGTATTTTTCAGGAAGTATCGCCTGCAACGTGATTCATTGCCTCAAAGATGAGGAGCCTCCGGATGCTTTTGTAATTTTCGGGATGCATCTTCATACCAGTTCACCCTCTTATATTATGACAGACGGGTCATGGGAAACCCCTTTTGGTGAAATAGAAATCGAAAAGTCGCTTGCTGGCGCACTTGTCGAACAATTTACATTTCAAATCGAAACCGCTGAAAACTACACCCAGGACAATACCATCGAACTTCAGCTCCCTTTTATAAAATACTTTTTTGAGGACACAAAAATCGTTCCCATCGGTGTGCCTCCGACACAAAAATCTCTTGAAATCGGAAAGGCTGTGGCCGATATTTCACAGCGTCTGGGTTTGCGGGTCAAAGTTATCGGCTCGACCGATCTTACGCATTACGGTATGAATTACGGGTTTGTCTCCCATGGCACGGGTCCGGCGGCGTTGGACTGGGTGCGCAATGAGAACGATCGCAGAGCCATCGAGGCCATGCTTGCCATGGATCCGGACAAGGTTATCTCAGAGGCCCTGGCAAACCAGAATGCCTGTTGCAGCGGCGCGGCCGCAACTGCAATTGTCGCTGCAAAACGGCTCGGATCTGACAAAGCTGAAACCATCGCTTATGCAACCAGTTATGATAAAAGTCCGGGAGACAGTTTTGTGGGATATGCGGGGATTGTATTTTAAAAATCGGATTACCTGAATGCTTGTAAGGTACTGGAAAAGATGTTCATTCGTTCGATGTTGGACGTTCATCTTCCAAAACAACCCCGTACGGCATAAATGTATTCTGTGAATGTTTACAAAATAACTTCGCGCTTATGGGGGTCACCCATTAAAGACCCCTTATCGTTCGATGCCGTCTCTTGCTAAAATACCCTGATTATAATAATGTTTCACTTCTTTTATCTCACTAACCAGGTCGGCATGTTCGATTAGCTCTTGTGGTGCGTTTCGTCCGGTAAGGATAAGTTCCACGCTTTCGGGCCGCTTGTCCAAAAATTCCAGAACCTGTTCTACGGTAAGCAGACCAAACCAGATTGTTACATTGATTTCATCCAGTATAACAATGTCATATTGTCCTGAGAGCATCGCATTACGAGCTTTGATAAGTCCCTGTTCAGCCTGATCCATATGCTTTTGAGTTGCTTGATCACGATGAATGCACTTTATGTCTCCATACTGCTCAATTGTGATGCAGGGGTTATCACGCAATGCCGTCAGTTCACCATAATGCTGCCCCTTCATGAACTGACCAATGTATGTTTTCAGTCCATGACCTGCGGCCCTGATTGAAAGGCCTAAAGCGGCGGTTGTTTTGCCCTTGCCGTCTCCGGTGTATACCTGAATGTACCTTTTTGTATCTGTTGCCATCATTCAATGGTAACCATTTTCATATTGCTTGAATTTGCTTTGATATATTCTTATTATCAAGTTTGATCTTGCTTTTCAACTCCTGGTTTTAAGGCCGTGACCTTTTATCTTCATTTTAGCAGCAGTTTAGAAAAATAAAAAGGGTTATGAAATAATATCATAACCCATTGTTATTTGGCTGAGGGACCAGGATTCGAACCTGGATTAACGGGGCCAGAACCCGTCGTCCTGCCGTTAGACGATCCCTCAATGGATTTTAATTCTCAGATACACAAAACCGGAATGTGAGTCAAGACAAAACTGACGGTCTCGTAAAAAGTCCAACTTCTGCGTTGTGCTGCATTTCGTAATCATTCAATGTACGAAAAGTACGCCTCATGATTACAAAATTTGCACGCCTTGAATTTGGATCTTTTTACTTTGCCGTCGAATTTCGACTTTTTACGAGATTGTCAAAACTGATAGCCCGGACAATTCCTTTTTGTAAAGATATTACTTGCGGCAATAGAATTAGTATTAGTAATAAGTAAAACATATTAAATAAATTTTAGCTCGCACGTTCACGTCTGAAAATTGAACGATCTTTCAAACCGCCTGATTTTTTCGGTCGGAACAGGAGAAAACGGATTTTAAAATTAATTATATAATGATAATAAATAGTTGAAAAACATACATGTCCTTTTATAGCCATGAAACAGTTAAGGGGCAGGCATATTAGAAACAAAATAGAAAAATGTTTATGAAAACCCTTGACAATCTTTTTTGTTTAAATTACTAAAATCGCAATTTCTAATCATGTTGATTATATTATAATGAATAATAAATATATTCAGATAGTTAAGAAAAAGTATTACTAATGGCCGTACCAAAACGCAAGAAATCTAAGTCAAAGCGGAATAAACGACGAACTCACCAGAAAGTTGCAGTTCCGAATACGATCAACTGCCCACAGTGCAAAGATGCAATGCTTTCTCACCATGTATGCCCCAGTTGCGGTACTTGCAAGGGCCTTACTGTAATTGGAACCAAATAATGACTGTTTTGCAAAAAGTCATTTTTAATCACCCCCAAAATACTCAATATCATTCGCAAAAGACTTTTTACGATATCATCAGTAAAAAAGCTAAAAGGAAGATAAAATAGATGACCTCACATACAAACCAAGCAGAACCTGAACTAAGAGGATTGGATTCCGAGTCGATGCAGATGGTCATAGAGACGGTCAGGCAGCTTAAGAATCGTCTTTTGACCCGTGAAAAAATTCTTGAATATGACAAAAATGAGTTTTTCCCTGAAGAGACAATCCGCGAAATAATGGGGTCTGACATTGGCCTGCAGCTCCTTTTTATCTCTGAAGATTATGGCGGAATGGGAGGCGGTACCAGAGACTGTTGCGCGGTGATTCGTGAATTGTGTAAGATATGCTTGGGGATAGGCACAGCTTTTTTTGCCATCCAGCTCGGCGCTGAACCGATAATTGTGGGGGGTACCGAAGAACAGAAAGCAAAATGGCTCGGCGCCATTGCCGAGGGGAATTCCCTTGTGGCTTATGCCGTGACCGAACCGGAGGCCGGCAGCAATCTTGCTGCATTAAAGACCAAAGCTGAGCCGGTAATAAATGATACCGGAGAGGTAACAGGATATAGCATCAACGGGACCAAGCAGTTTATATCTACCGGGGGATATGCCGATTTCATTACCCTGCTGGCCAACACTCCGGAAGGCCCCACATTTTTTATCGTGGAAAAGGGAACTCCGGGATTTGTTCAGGGTAAGGGTGAAGATAAACACGGTATCCGGGCTTCAAACACGTCTCCACTTTCTTTTACGGATGTTTTTGTCCCTGCTGAAAATCTCGTCGGCTTAGTTCCCGGAAACGGCATGAAACAAGCCAACAAAGTTTTTGGATATACCCGGCTGATGGTTGCCGCCATGGCCCTGGGGCCCTGTGAAGCGGCTCTTGAGATCGTGATCCCCTATGCCAAAGAGCGGATTCAGTTCGGATCTCCGCTTTCAGAAAAACAGGGGTACACTCACAAGCTTGTTGTTCCCCATGCCGTAAGACTCCAGGCCGCAACCGCCTATATGGACGAAATCGCTCTCAGACTCGATTCAGGCGAATCCGACCTTCATACGGAAGGCTCCATTAGCAAACTGTTTGCCACTGAGGCCGCCAACAAGGCCGCCGATGATGCCATCCAGGCATTGGGGGGGTATGGGTATATTACCGAGTTTGAAGTGGAAAAGATCAAGCGGGATGTGAAGATCACCTGCATCTATGAAGGGACCAGCGAAATCCAGCAGAGCATTATCAGTACATTCCGCTGGAAAATAACACGCAAAACAAAGGGCGGGTTTTATAAAGCCATCTGCCAGGAAATGGAAATGCTGGATAGTGATGTAAATGATGCCGGATGTCGGTATTACGGTCTCGCGGCCGGAGTTTTGAATAATACCATTATGTTGGTTCATGACAACCGGCTGACCCGCAAGCAGCATGTCATGTTTTCCCTGGCCGATATGATGACCCATGTGGAAATTGGAGCCAGCCTGGCGCGCAAGGCCGTGTTCCTTTCAAAAGCCGATGACCCGGAAGCCGAAAAAGTCAAAGCCATGTCCAGGATCTTTGCTGATGAAGTTGCACAACTTGTTTCCCGGAACGCGCTGAATATCCTGATGGGTTCCGGTGTATTTGATCAAAAGGCGGCCCGTGATTTTATGGAAACAAATTCTTATAACCAACTGGTTTGCAGTAGCCTAAATGTCATAAATGACATGGATCTGGTTGCAGACATACTGTTTGCGAGGTAATCATGACGGAACAAAAACAACGCACTGTTGTAGTTACAGGTGGTTCGAGAGGTATTGGCAGGGCTATTTGTATCTCACTGGCAGCCCCGGACACCCACATCTATTTTAATTATTTTTCTCCAAGTGATCCGGATGCTGAAGCTGCCGCTGCTGCTGAAACAGAAAAACTTGTGGCTGATGCCGGAGGTTCGGCAGTCAGCAGTAGTGTTAACATTGCCGAAGAAAAAGAAGTGGTAAGCTTTTTCGAAGCAATTTTAGACAAATCCGGTCGCATAGATGTTCTCGTAAATAACGCCGGTATAACCAAAGACGGCCTTTTAGTGCGTATGAAGGAAAAGGACTGGGATGTTGTTTTAAACATTAATTTAAAGGGAGCGTTTACATGTACGAGAATTGCTGCAAAAGCCATGATGAAGCAGCGTTATGGCCGTATTATTAATATGGCGTCGGTTGTGGGAGTTACCGGGAATGCGGGACAGGCAAATTATTCGGCATCAAAGGCAGGTTTAATTGGACTTACAAAAACAGCTGCCAAAGAACTTGCACCACGCGGCATTACCGTTAATGCAATCGCTCCGGGTTTTATAGAAACCGATATGACTGCGTTACTTTCAGAAAAGGCAAGGAATGCAATGCTGGATCAGGTTCCGCTGGGACGGGCGGGTCAGCCTGAAGATGTTGCAGCCGTTGTTGCTTTTCTGGCTTCTGAAAGTGCATCTTACTTAACCGGCCAGGTAATTCATGTAAGTGGTGGAATGTACATATAAAAGGGGGTAAACAGAATGTCTATTGAGGATAAAGTAAAAAAAATAATTGCGGAAAAGCTGAGTGTTGATCTTGAAGAAGTTGTTCCGGAGGCATCCTTTGTGGATGACCTTGGCGCAGATTCACTCGATCTTGTGGAATTGATCATGTCCATGGAAGAGGAATTCGATATTGAAATCCCGGATGAGGAAGCAGAGAAATTGGTGACGGTCAAAGACGCTTTCGATTTCATTAATGCACATTAATGTCTCGGAATTATAGCGTATCAGGCGGATTGAAAAATCGGTATAAATATTGCGGCTGGTAAGGAGATTTTTTGGACAGGCGGGTCGTTATTACAGGTCTGGGCCTTGTAACGCCACTTGGTGTTGGCGTTGAAGAGACGTGGACTGCGCTGTGTGAAGGCAAATCGGGGATAGCCGAGATAACCCGGTTTGATGCATCCGGATTTGACACTCAGATTTCCGGAGAAGTTAAAGATTTTCACCCTGAGGATTTTCTTCCCAAAAAAGAAGCAAAACGTATTCAATTGTTTATAGCCTACGCTGTTGCAGCATCCCGAATGGCCCTTGAAGATTCGGGATTAATCATAGACAGTACCAACCAAAACAGGGTCGGTGTTCTCACAGGATGCGGTCTGGGCGGGCTTCAGATACTCGAACAAACCGCCGCCATACTGAAAAAAAAGGGACCCAAACGGGTAACGCCATTTTTTATTCCCATGATGATAGGGAATATGGCTCCGGGTATGATTGCCATCTATTTGGGTGCAAAGGGACCCAATTCTTCAATTGCAACCGCATGTGCTGCAGGCACACATGCGGTCGGGGACGCATTTAAAATCATCAAGCAAGGTGCTGCTGATGCCATGGTAACCGGTGGTGTAGAGTCTGTTATCACACCCACCTGCATTGCCGGTTTCAATGCCATGAAAGCGCTTTCTGTCCGGAACCATGAACCTGAAAAAGCATCCCGTCCCTTTGACCGTGACCGTGATGGTTTTATCGTGGGTGAAGGATGCGGAATTCTCATATTGGAAACACTTGAGGGGGCCTTAAAAAGAGGGGCCAGAATTTATGCTGAGATATGCGGGTATGGTATGAGCGGAGACGGGTTTCATATGGCAGCGCCTGCTCCGGACGGCGAAGGCGCGGCCCGGTGTATGGCTGCAGCAATTGATGATGCGGGAATTTCATATAACGCCGTCGATTATATCAATGCCCACGGCACGTCAACGCAGCTTAATGATGTTTACGAGACAAAAGCCATCAAGTCTGTATTCAAGGAAAAAGCACACTCACTGGCAATAAGTTCGACCAAATCGATGACAGGCCACCTTTTAGGTGGCGCCGGTGGAATTGAAACCGTTTTCACAGCACTTACCATTTATGATGGTATTATTCCGCCGACAATAAATCTTGATAACCCAGACCAGGATTGCGATCTTGATTATGTTCCAAACACCGCCCGAAAGACGGATGTAAAAACAGCCATGACCAACTCCTTTGGCTTTGGGGGAACAAACGCAGTACTGATACTCAGTAAATACAGGGATCAAGTTTGACGGCTTCGTAAAAAGTCCAACTTCTGCGTTGCGCTGCATCCTTCGTCATTGCAGCGTACTATAAGTACGCCTCATTCCTAGGAATTTGCGCGCCTTGAATTTGGAGCTTTTTACTTTGCTGTCGGATTTTGACTTTTTACGAGTTCATCGATATTATAGGACGTTAAGGTATCTATATGACAGATTATTTCCACACTTTTCACATTCCTGTTATGGGAACCGGGCACTCGGTTGACACACCGATCCGTATGGCGCCTTTGGGTATTTCCTCGGTTATTTCACTTGTGGATGACCTTTTACTAGAAAAAATTCGCAAATATTACACGTCAA
>JAUWLP010000126.1 GCA_030613575.1 Desulfobacteraceae bacterium | reverse complement strand
GGTTTCGGCGTTTGCCGGATATTTTTGCCCGGAAAAAACCGGAACTTCACCGAACGGATTACCCGGCCCATAAATATGAAGAATCTGTTCTTTACCTTCGAACGAGACTTTATAGATTTTTACTTTGCCGGCCACAACAATATAAAATCCATCACAATCATTGCTTTCCAGAAAAACCGTTTTACCCTTATCATAAAACTTGTCTATGGATATCTGCCTGATTTGGCTTAATTGTTCTTGGGAAAGACCGTTGAAAAGCGGCGCCTGTGAGATAATATCCAGAAGTTTTTTCATAATTTTTCTCTTTTTTTTTAAAATTATCACTTATTTTTGACATAAGTCAAGGCAGTGCATGTGTTTATCGTGTAAAATATATCAAAAATCATGAAAAACTTTAAAAATCCAAAAACGTGATTTATTATATGGACAGGATTTTAGGATGATCAGGATACAGTGGCTGAATTTTGTGAATCCTTAAGATCCTGTCAAGTAAGATCTTAATAAAAGGAGAAAAAAGATGAAATGCCCGGGTCAGGACAGCCGATACTGGAAACCAGGAGCCATTTTTGAGTCAAAATGTCCGGAATGCGGCCATAAAGTTGAGTTCTTCAAAGACGATACAACCCGCAAATGCGGCAAATGCGGTCATAAGTTCGCAAATCCAAAAATGGATTTCGGCTGTGCCGCATACTGCCAGTTTGCCGAAGAGTGCATTGGGAATCTGCCGCCGGAACTTTTGGCCCAGAAGGAAGATCTCTTAAAAGATCGGATTGCCATAGAGATGAAGCGCTATTTTAAAAGTGACTTTAAGCGGATAGGCCATGCAACCCGGGTAGCTCGTTATGCTGAACGGATCGGCAAAAACGAAAGGGGAAATATGGCGGTGATACTGGCCTCTGCGTATCTGCATGACATCGGTATCCATGAAGCGGAAAGAAAGTATAACAGTACTGCTGCAAAATACCAGGAACAGGAAGGTCCGCCCATTGCGAAATCGATTATGGAAAACCTCGGCGCTAATGACAAGCTGATAGAAGAGGTGTGTGATATTATCGGTCATCACCATCATCCCCGACCTGAAGAAACTCTCAATTTCAAGGTGCTGTATGATGCAGATCTAATTACTAATCTTGAGGAGAAACATAAAGAAAATCCCATAGATGATGACAGGCTGACCCGGATCATCAAGAAGTCTTTTTTGACCGAAAGCGGCCGCGAAGAAGCAAAGAAGACGTTGTCAAGTTAAATAGGACACCCCAGTACGATCTTCCGGACCTACGGGGCAGGCAGATTTTCGCAGATATACACAGATAACATTATTATTTTTTAATTTAAAAATCATGAAAATCTGTGTTCATCTGTGTCCGAAAAAAAAATCCTATACTATAAAGTATATTCGGACAAACGGATTTGCATAACAAATAAAACCAGTAAAACAAAAGGATTAATTATGAAAGTATTACGTAAAATAATAGAAATAGATGATGAACTTTGTGACGGATGCGGGCAGTGTGTGCCCTCCTGCGCTGAAGGTGCTATTGAAATTGTTGACGGCAAGGCACGAATTGTAGCGGATAAACTTTGTGACGGGCTCGGAGCCTGCATGGGAGAATGTCCCACAGGTGCGCTAAAAATTGTTGAACGGGAAACTGACGAGTTTGATGAAGAAGCGGTTGAAAAACACATGGCAGAAAAAGAAAAACAAGGGCCCAAAGAAGAAACTGTTATGCCTTGTGGATGTCCGTCAACCACTATCCAGACTTTTGTACCTGCTGAATCCGGTCGGACGGCCGACATATCTGTCGCTATTGGGCCCGAGGGCGAATCGGCCCTTTCCCACTGGCCGGTTCAGATACGGCTTATACCTGCCAAGGCCCCGTTTCTTAAAGAAGCGGATCTTTTGGTGCTGGCAGATTGTGTTGCGGTGGCTTTCCCAACCCTTCACAGGGATCTTATGAAAGGAAAAGTTGTGATGATGGGATGCCCTAAATTCGACGATGTCCAGGAATACGTGGCAAAATTTGCAGAGATTTTCCAGATTGCGGGCATCAAGAGCATCACCACGGTTGTTATAGAGGTGCCGTGCTGCTCCGGCCTTCCAGGAATTGTGAAAAAGGGATTGGAAGCATCCGGCCAGAAGATACCTATGAATGAAATCGTTATCAGCACCCGGGGCAAGGTTTTGGAACAGAACAAATAGTGCGAGACCTTTGTAAAACGCCCCCTTCTTCAAAATGCCGGACCCTGTCGGGTCGATTAGCCCACCTTAGTTGTATTGTATCGCCGGTGAATGATCGGGGAAATGAACTCATAGAAATAGTGAGTTTCTCTATTTAAATTCAGATTTACAAACGAGGGGTTGATCAATGGGTATTCATTTAATATCAAACACTTTAAATGGTTTTACATGATTTGACTTATAGTAACCGCAGATTTACCCGAATACTATGTTGGAGTTATGTTGTTAGTTTTGGAGCTGCGAATAAGCCTGTAGTAAGTCAGACATATCTCAGGATTTTAGGGTGGATGATATCTTCACCAGAAAGGATGCTATCTCAGGTCTTAAAAGCAGTCCTTGGGCGGGTTTAGGTAAACTGGTCAATACACCCCTGGACAGTTCAATTTTTGGAAAATGATATCACAACCAATTGAATCGATTTTAGATTTCCAGATTTATTGCAGATACATGCACTTGGCACTGATAAAAAAGTGTACCTTGGAACTGATGATCTTGATGCCAAAAATGAACACTTATAGCCGCTATGATGCACTTACATCAATCATCATAAATATCCAAATCAGGATAATACTTTTTCTCACAATTAGGGCAAATACTGTGACTAAATTCAGCTTCAGATCGATCATGAATATATTTTTCAACTTGCTGCCAATACCCTTTATCGTCTCTTATCTGTTTACAGTGAGAGCAAATAGGTAAAATCCCCTGAAGGGTTTCTACTTCTTCAACTGCTTTTTCGAGTTTATTTCTTACTTGTTTTTCATGTTCGATGATTTTAGGCAGCCATTTCTTGAACCCAGCAGCAAGAAGTAAAAAACCTAAAAGATAGCCCAATATTTTTTCCAAAACTGTTTGGTATTTTGTATCTCCAATAATGATAAATTTATTTAACGATTCAAAATTGTCAGTTAAGCCGATGATACTTCCAAAAAAGATCAGAACAAACCCAGCCACGATGTCATTCCATCCATCAACTTCGTGAAGTTGGCCCGACCTACGTATAAAAAGAAAAAAGAATAATACCGATCCAAAAATACCAGCACGAAATATTTCTAAAAATATGTCAAACATTTCTATCCTATTAAATTAGCATAATCGAAAGAACTACATCTTTGATTAAGAATTATCCCTGCTGTTAGCAACAACCCACGACCACAACATTGATGCATATTTCCTATAGCCTTGAATTTTTCGATCATTTAAGACGCCTTATTTTATAAGCATCGATCCAGATATTTGCCAAAACACATCCTAAAATCAATTCGTGCTGATTACATATATCAAAAAATTGCAATTATCCTTATTACTAACATTATTTCAGAAATTTTAGCGCTTTTCTCACAGGTATTCTTTTTCCATTTTGGAAGGCAACCACAAAAGCATCGGTAAAGCCCTTCTTGCGTATTTCTGATTGCAACGCAGATGCTGCTTGTATATCTCTTTTGTTTCCTATAGTATACTTATACAGACCGCTGTCTTTGTATTCCCATACATTTTTTAGACCCTTAAAGTACGGAGAATTTGATTCAATAGGGTTTTCTGAGGAAAGAATCTGAACCTTAAAACTGATTTCCTTAGTTATTTGTCTATCCCCGGTGTCTGTGGCTTCAAGCTTAACAGCGCTGTCTTCAGGCACTTGTGGCGTACTCATAAAACCCGCAATTGCTCCCATTATCGCCCCAAAAAGCAAGACTACCAGGACTGTTGGAATCAAAAACAATATATGCCGGGGTAGCTTTTTGTAGATTGGTTTTTCATCAGTTTTTTGTACAGATTTTCCCTCAACTTTTTTATACATTGGTTTTTCCTCCTCAATGTCATTTTATCCCAGCAGATGCAGCTTCCATCTCAAATCGTCTACCTGGGCATCCTAATTGGTTATTCTTATAGCAAAAATCATGCAAGGTTTAACATTCTATTTTAATAAAAGTGGGTTATATATTAAATATCAACCAGTTAGACCATATTGGTGGATTGCATACCAAAATGATTTGACAATAATTGACAACCGTTTTGCTTTTTTTTGACAGTTTTTACAATATGTTATGTTATATGGGGAGAAAAAAACTAAGAAGTTTCAAAGGATAGGGCAGCAGGTTTGAAGTAATTTATGGAAGATAATTGAAATATTAAAACAAAAATAACAAATCATAAAAAGTACAGATCACTTGCCAGAACAACAAGCAAACGTCAATTCATGCCGATTACATATACCATAAAAACGAAAAGAGCAAATCCCTTAAAAAGGATTCACCCTTATTGAAAAACGATATCACACGGATTTTAAGGCTCTGATATTTACGGAATCATTGCAGGTATCTATTCTTCATCTTCGGGATAAAACGTAAAGTCTATTGTTGATTTTTTGGCAAAGAATTTTGGAAAGCTGATTTCCTTTATTTCTTCCAAATTAATTTTCGGGCGATCATCATTCTCATTTAGTAAGGTTTTCCTTAAATTAGGATTTTGGTGAGTTAAGATGACGGCAATTTTTTCGGCCTCTTCTGGATTCTCTGCCTTTACAAATCTCGTGGCATAAAACCCAAGCTTTCTGGGTTCACCGTCAAGATTGAGGAAAAAATTCTTCCCATGGAGTTTAACCTTGAACCTTTTCATAAAATTCTCTTTTCTGGCTAACATTAGATATTAAATAGTCGGCGTGATAACTGGTACTCTTGCCAGTACGCCAACTGAAAGTCAATTGATTCCGATTACATATACCATTAAAAGGTAGAATCAAATCATTCGGCTGATCAAGTGAGATCGAAAGATATAAAAATGCCCATTTCATCTAAAGGGATGTCTATATATTTTTTCCCAAAATATCCCTTATTTTTTTAACAAATCCATTATTAGAGTGGTTTCTGAATAAAACCATTACAATCCCGGCTAAATATCTCGGTTGCATGACCCTTGATTTTGTATTCAGCTACACTCGTTAGATTGTCTGCCCTTCGGGAGCGCTGATTTCACCGGATCTGCAGCGTTGCAGGGCATTTGCGATAGTACACTACAGCCGCATGCCCTGCGCCTTGCCTATTCGGCAAACTCACCGCTTGTAAAATCCAGGTTAGAGTCTAAAAGTTTTCTAATATATCAATAGCCTTTTGTACTACACTTGGAGAATTAGTATGATTTTTAACTGACTTAAGTGGTTCAATAGCTCTTTCATCACCTAATTCAATGAGTGCCCAAGCAGATTTCTCTATTAAACAATGACATCCTTTTTCCTCTATAACCATAATTAACGGTTTAAGAGCACGTTTATCTTTTATTTTTCCCAATGCAACAGCCGCCTCTGAGCGGGGACCACACCAGTGTTCAGGTAACTTTGGAGAGCCCCCATTTCTACACGCAGGAAAATCCTTTTTGAGCAAAATATCTATTAATGGCATTACCGCTCTATTATCCCCTTTTTCTCCTAAAGCATAGATTGCATAACTAACGACGATTAAATCTTTATCATTTAAAGCGCCCTCAATTTGCGTAACGGCTCTATAATCTCTTAATATCATTAATGCCCATATTGCCTGTCGACGAACCCAATTATTTGTATGATATAGTGCTTCAATAGCTAAATCGAATGCATTGTCAATTTCTAATAATTTATTTTCATCAGAATTCAATATCGCATAGTAGAATCTTGTTAATTCAGTGTTTATTTTTAATAAAGCATTTTGAATTTTCTTGTCTACATAGTCTGTGTATACATTATAAAGAGACACTAAATGCGTTATAGCCCTTTCATCTTTTATCTTACCCAATGCAATAGCAACCTCCATTATGATAATCGCTTTTGCATCTAAGTGGGGCTTTTGCATTGCCTGTTGCAAAACCTCTATTAAAGGTCCAACGGCTTGTTTATCTTTCATTGAACCTAATGCTCTAATAGTTTCGCAACGCAGAGTAATACTATCTTCATTCTGCAAAACAGAAATTAATTGCTTAACAACTTTCTTGCCTCCTAACTGGCCCAGTGCTTTTATCAATGCTTCGTGAAGATGTATTTTTTTATCCTGCAAAACTTCTATTAAAGGTTCAACGGCTCGTTTATCTCTTATTTCACCCAATGCTTTAATGGATTCGCGGTGCAAAGCAAAACTTTTTTCATCCTTCAAAACCTCTATTAAAGGTTCAACTGCGGACTCACCTATGTGGATCAATTTGTTCCATTCATTTAATACAATAAGATAATAAATACCATCTCCATTTATAGGTTCCCACCCTATAGCTATTAGAGCCTCTGCTGCTGATTTTCGAATATTCCAATCTTTATTATATTTTAAAGCCTTTATCAAAGGATTGACCTTTTTCTTGGTTTTCAACTTTTTTATATTAGGCTTGAAAAGATTAAAAATGCTCATATTTTCTCCAATAGCTTTTTAAAGAAAGTATAAGATTAGTATATTCTTTGTATAAAGGAAAAGGAAAGAGCAGATTCCCCCCTAATGTTCACCAATCTCATATATTCAAAAAACATGATTACCCTCGGCTCTTCTTTTTATTAATACGGAGATATTATACTCTGTTTTTTAATCCATAGCTAATGCTTTTGCTCGATCCACTCCACTATAGGTTCAAGCCAATCTCTTCTCGGTCGATAAAATAGGCTGTGGCCCAACCCATTTTTGACATTGATCTCATTGAATGTAATTTCATTTGAAGGGTTTTTTAAAATTCTCTGACAGATATCACATTTCGGGTCAGATTCATCGTAAATAGAGAGGAAACGCCCTTTCATGGATTGAACGGACTGGCCGATAAGTTTTTTATAGCTCCTCCGAACATGAGTTCCTTTATGACTACAACCGGACATCAACACAAAGTTTACTCCAGAATTATTCAGCTTGGTCGAAACTAAAAGGGTGATAGTACTCCCTTTAGAGAATCCAACAACGGTAATTTGTTCAGGAGGTATGCCGTAAGCCAGAAGGGTCTTAATTTGCCTTACTATCTTTCCCGCATGTTTATATAGCTTGGTTCCCTTTGGTCTAACATCGCTGATTACCTTGAAACCACGGCTTTCAAAGGCTTTAACAATACCATAATAATCGTAAATCCCGAAAGAAGAGTGTATGCCATTTGGACCATACGTTTCTACAATCTTTCCATGTAAGAAGAAAATATACTCTGCCGAGGGATTGATAGCCCACGGTAGGTCATAAGATAATTTCGCTGTGTTAAATCCAGAAACCATTGTTTTATACAGTATAAGATATAACTTGCATTCCAAAGATTAAGGTAATAATTCCAAGCAACCTGGTGGTTCTTGATTCACTCGGATAAATACTTGCCCAAGAGCCAATTCCGATCCAGACCAAGCTAATTACATATCCACGCATTCTTTTTTGAATTTGGATAAGTGATCATCGCATAGATTCGACTGTTTTTAACAATTTTAAAGGCATTTTTATATTTGCCTTGTTCCACCGGGCTATTCTACTAAAGTCGGAATGGTTCCCAAGCTTCCGTATTCTGAACCAATCCCTTTGCCGATTTCCACATAATCACATTTGACTGTAGCATTTATTATTTTATCCGGAGGACCGATCACCTTCGTGATGAGCGCTGTGGCAAAACCTACAATCCTTATGTTTCCGGATGGATTTGAGCAGTCTTCAGAGTCGTAAACAGGTATAGATACTTTCCATCCATATTGACCATCAACCGATTCTTTTTCAGCTTGGTCGAAAAGCGCTTGCATTTCATCGAAGTTCGAGGCAACATCACCTCCGATAAAC
>JAUWLP010000076.1 GCA_030613575.1 Desulfobacteraceae bacterium | reverse complement strand
ATGTTTCTAAAAAAATACCATATCCATTTTGTCGGAATCGGCGGTATCGGGATGAGCGGAATTGCCGAACTCCTCCTCAATATAGGCTACAAGGTATCGGGATCTGACAGCAGTATTTCAGACATTACCCGACACCTGGAAAACCTTGGAGGTACTATATTTAAAGGCCATTCTGCTGAACAAATCCGCGGAGCGGATGTTGTTGTAACATCATCGGCGATCGGCCCCGAAAACCCTGAGATTGTCGCCGCCGGTCAATCATCAATCCCTGTAATACCGAGAGCCGAAATGCTTGCAGAGCTTATGCGTTTAAAGTACAGCGTGGCCGTTGCAGGTGCCCACGGCAAAACATCGACCACGTCGATCGTCGCTTCCGTACTGAGCAAAGCCGGGCTCGATCCCACGGTAGTTATAGGCGGAAAACTCAAAAGCATAGATTCCAATGCTCTTCTTGGAGAGGGAAACTACATAGTGGCTGAAGCCGATGAAAGTGACGGCTCTTTTCTAAAAATCTCTCCAACCATAGCAGTGGTTACTAACATAGATCGTGAACATCTCGATTTTTATCGGGATTTGGACGCCATCAAAGAAGTCTTTTTAAGCTTTATTGACAGAATACCTTTTTACGGTCTGGCAGTCCTTTGTCTGGATAATGAGCCGATCCAGGATATTATTCCGAGCATCCAGAAACGTTTTACAACGTACGGAATGAGTACCCAGGCTGATTTCCAGGCCAAAGACGTGGTTTTTGAAGGGCTAAAAAGCAGGTTCCACGTCTATCATCTTGGAACAAGACTCGGAGAAATCGTTTTGAATCTTCCGGGCATTCATAATGTTTATAACGCCCTGGCAAGCGTTGCCGTGGGAATCGAGCTCAATATTTCATTTGATGTTATAAAATCGGCCCTGCAAACCGTAGAAGGTGTTCAGCGCAGGCTGGAAATTAAAGGAGAAAAAAAGGGTGTTACAATTGTGGACGACTATGGTCATCACCCCACGGAAATTAAAATCACGCTGGAAGCCGTCAGGAAAAGCTGGCCCAACAGGCGTGTTGTCGTGGTGTTTCAGCCCCACCGCTACACCAGAGTCCAGGTGCTCTTTGATGACTTTACACGTTCATTTTATCAGTCGGACCATCTGGTGGTTCTTCCCATATATGCAGCCGGAGAAGAAAAGATAAATGGAGTGGAAAGCCACACTCTGTTTGAAGGAATCCGAAATCATGGCCACAGGGAAATCGTCTATTTGCAAAATTTCGAAACAGCGGTTTCGCATCTGTTAAAAAATCTAAACCCGGGAGATATCCTTCTAACCCTGGGCGCAGGAGATGTTTGGAAAGTTGGGGAAATGGTACTGAAAGGACTGTAAGCAGGAACTTAGGGGCTTCGCCCCAATTGGAGTAATGGAATGATGGAGTAATGGAATGATGGGTTTGAAGGAGTTTTTTTACAATTTAAATGGTTTATTTTCCGCTTTTATCCCCAATATTCCAGCATTCCAGTATTCCAGCATTCCATTCCGATGGCACAAACAGGTTACCATTAAAAGACTATTGATTTCATATAGTTGTAGAAATTCCGAGACGTAAATTATGGCTCTGGATTCTGATTCAAAAAAATGGCTTAAAAGCCGTTTCCACAACAATGTCAAATTTGACGAACCCATGTCAAAACATACATCGTTACGTGTGGGCGGCCTGGCCGAAGCTTTTGTTGCTCCGGAAAATATTGAGGTATTAAAGGTCCTTGTAACATGGTCATGGCAAAAAAAAATTCCTTATCTGATTATCGGCAACGGCACAAATCTACTGGTTAAAGACAGCGGTATAAATGGAGTTGTGATCGTGTTGACAAAGTGTCTTAAAACAATTTCTCAAACAGACATTAACACCGATTGGGTTATTGTTACCGCCATGGCAGGTGTTCGCATGCAAACACTTTGTTCCTTTGCCCTGGAAAGGGGGCTTGAAGGAATGAATTTTGCCATCGGCATTCCCGGTACGGTTGGGGGAGGAATTATGATGAACGCGGGCACATCCTACGGTTCTATGGAAAGTGTCCTTGAATCAATAAACATTCTGCTTCCCACAGGTCAGGTGCACAAAATTAAAAAAGAAAAACTCAATTTTGCTTACAGGAAGCTTTCATGGAACAAAGAACAGATAGATGTTAATCGCGGACAACAGATTGTATTAGACGGCTGCTTCCGCCTGCACCCTTCGGACCCTGAGAAACTGAAAAAAGAGGCCAAAAAAATTTTAGAAACACGTCGGCAAAGACAGCCCACAAGTTTGCCGAGTGCAGGATGTTTTTTTAAAAATCCCGCATCAGGAAAGACAGCCGGCGAGCTTATTGAGGCTGCCGGACTCAAGGGAAAATCGATCGGCGGAGCAAAAATTTCATCAAAGCACGCCAATTTTATCGTAAACCACCATAAAGCATCCGCCGCTGACTTTCTGGCATTGATGGAACTTGTTGAAGAAACCGTATTAAAAATGTTCGACATTGATCTTAAAAGAGAGGTTAAGGTTGTTGGGTCGTAAGCACATACAAAGAAACTATTACAAAAACAGCGCCGCCAAAAAGCGTAATAGAATTATAAAGCGTCTTGTTTTCTGTATTAAAACAGCGGTTGTGGTCGCAGCTTTGCAGCTGGTTAGCTTTCTTTTTCTTTTTAGTTACGACTTTTTAACACAATGCGACTATTTCAGGGCCGAAAAACTGGTCGTTACGGGTGCGGACAGACTCTCTGAAAAACAGATACTGCAGCAGGCACAGATAACAAAGGGGATAAATATTCTTTCGGTAAATCTTTCAATGGCCAGAAAGCGATTGCTGGCACATTCATGGATCACCGAAGCTGAAGTCAGCAGAGATCTTCCGTATGAAATAAATATCAGAATAAAAGAGCAAAAACCTCTTGCCATTCTCGACCTTGGCCGCAAATTTTTAATCAATACTTCCGGAGAAATATTCAAAGAAATGGCCGTATCAGATCCTAACCAACTGCCGATTGTCAGCGGACTTGAGTTTTCAGACATCAATGTGCGCGACAAACCCCGCAGCATCCCTTTTAAAGCCGTAATGAATGTTCTGGAACTTGGGAAAAAATCTAATAGCGTTCTTCCTTACAAGTTAATAAAAAGAATTCAAGTGGACAGGGAAATGGGCCTTACAATTTATGCCTTTGAACGCATCAAAGTAATAAAAATCGGATACAATGATTACCCGAATAAATATGCCAGGCTTAAAAATATTCTTGTGCATCTGAAAAAAAGACGTGGTTTTTCACATCTCAAATCAATCGATCTCAATAATTTAAATCGCATTGTTGTAAATCCAACGAAAAGAAAATCGCCCGCCGGAGGTCATAAGGAGGTTTAAGATGCAAAGACAGGAAAATATTATTGTAGGCCTTGATGTTGGCACGACTAAAATCTGCGCTGTGGTTGGTGAGGTGGAAGGAAACAAAATAAATATTATCGGTATCGGCACCCACCCCTCAATTGGGCTTCGGAAAGGGGTAGTGGTCAATATTGAATCCACGGTAGAGTCGATTCAAAATGCTGTTGAAGAGGCAGAACTTATGGCCGGCTGTGAAATTTCATCCGTATATGCCGGGATCGCCGGAGGTCATATAACCGGTTTTAACAGTCGTGGAATCATAGCAATAAAGGGTCCTGAAGTAACAAAGAATGATGTTGAACGCGTCATTGATGCAGCACGCGCCGTGGCAATTCCCATGGACCGTGAAGTCATCCACGTAATTCCCCAGGAATTTATCATCGATGACCAGGGCGGTATTCAGAATCCTGTGGGCATGTCCGGTGTAAGACTGGAAGCTAAAATTCATATTGTGACCGGTGCAGTCACATCTGCCCATAATATCGTAAAATGCGCAAACCGGTCCGGTCTTGATGTCTGCGATATTGTCCTGGAACCACTTGCTTCGGGTGAAGCCGTGTTGACCAATGAGGAGAAAGATCTGGGCGCGGCACTTCTGGATCTTGGCGGTGGAACGAGCGACCTGGCAATCTTTTTCGGAAAAAACATTAAACACACGTTTGTTCTGTCACTTGGTGGTAACAATCTGACAAATGATATCAGTATCGGTTTGCGCGCATCGCGGGCTGAAGCTGAAAAGATCAAAATAAAATACGGCACCTGTGTTACCCAGAATATCAGCAGCGAAGAAACCATTGAAGTCCCTGGTATGGGTGGGCGCAAGCCAAGAAAACTTCCCAGACAGATACTGGGAGAAATATTAGAACCCCGTATTGAAGAGATCTTCACATTGATAAAAAGGGAGATTTTCCGGGCCGGGATGGATAACGTCATTACATCAGGCGTGGTTCTAACCGGCGGATCATCACTTTTGCACGGCATAACGGATATTGCCGAATCGGTTTTCGATGTTCCAAGCCGACTCGGTAAACCCATGGGAATCAGCGGTCTTATCGATGTGGTTAACAATCCTATGTATGCCACCGGTGTCGGACTCGTCCTGTATGGAGCAAGAAATCAGCCTGAAAAGAAATTCAGGATTCGTGACACAAACATTTTTCACCGGATCATGACCCGGATGAAAAGGTGGTTTAAAGAGGTAATATGAAATTAATAAAAAGGTGTTCGTACGAGCGGGCCCGGGAACCGCTTGAGATAAAAAAATAAAAGCAACTTATTTTACAGGAGGGGGTGGAAATGATGTTTACCTTGGTAGAAAATGAAAGTTCTGCAAAAATCATGGTTATTGGTGTTGGAGGAGCAGGCGGAAATGCGATTAACAATATGATCGATTCCAAGCTCCAGGGCGTAAAATTTATTGCCGCCAACACAGATTCACAGGCCCTTGAGATCTCCAAGGCATCCGTGAGGATACAGATTGGAGAGAAGTTAACACAGGGACTCGGTGCCGGCGCTGATCCTCAAATCGGGAGAGAAGCCGCACTCGAAAATTCCGAAGCCATCAAAAATATGTTTGAGGGGAGCCATATGGTGTTCATCACCGCAGGATTCGGCGGCGGCACTGGTACCGGGGCTGCACCGATTATCGCTGAAATCTGCAAAGAAATTGATGCCCTTACAGTTGCAGTGGTTACAAAGCCTTTTTCATTTGAAGGTAATAAAAGGGCAAAACAGGCTGAAGAAGGGATTAATTCCCTCAAAAAAGTCGCTGACACTGTTATAACCATACCCAATGACAGGCTGAGGGGGCTTGCGTCAAAAAATGCCAAAATGACTGATATGTTCAAAAAAGCTGATGAAATTCTGCTCCATTCGGTCAAAGGGATTACTGATCTTATTATGATGCCCGGGCTGATCAATCTCGACTTCGCTGATGTCAGAACAATCATGTCTAAAGCCGGTATGGCCATCATGGGCATAGGCATATCCAGTGGTAAAAACCGTGCCCTGGAAGCTGCCGAACGTGCAATATCCCATCCCCTGCTGGAAGATATCTCCATTTCCGGTGCCAAAGGAGTTTTGATGAACATAACCAGCAATAGCGATTTGACAATGGAAGAGATGGCTGAAGCTTCAGAGAGGATATATAATGAAGTCGGAGAAAATGCCGATATTATCTGGGGAACCGTATTAGACAACACTCTGGGCGATGAGATGCATGTAACAGTTATTGCAACCGGACTCGATTCAGGTCCCGAATCTGCAATGGAAAATGAGCTCAGAGGCAAGGTCAGAGATATCACATTTAACGATCTTAACGATGCCGTAGATTATGACGAGCCCACATTTATCCGCCGGAAAGAAGCGGTGGGCGAATCGAGCGGCGCCACATACAGAGGATACAAGGGGATTGTAATTGACAACAACGACCTTAATGACCTGGATGTGCCTACATTTCTAAGAAAAAAGGCGGACTAGGCGCTTATTTGTATTTTTTTGCTTTTTGTGACAAAAGATTCTAAAAATGATAATTCCCTTATCGCAACCAATTGAATATTTTCGATTGAAGATTGAATAGTTAAGGAATTTTCCCAATTTTTTGAAAAATCAAAACCATGGAGCGAAGCGACTTCCTTAAATAGTCAATCGTCAATATTCAATTTTCAATCCTGTTATGGTAAGCTCTACGAACAGGGGGAAGGCTTGTCCGGGTTAGGTATTGGCATTTAATCATCAATGGCATGGAAAAACCGACAAATTCCATAAAAGATTTGCTGAATCAGAGATTGGAACAATTCGCAAACAATGGAAAGGGCGAATCAAGGTCGCCCTGATCTACCCCAACACGTATCATGTTGGAATGTCGAATCTCGGTTTTCAAACTGTATATTATTTGCTCAACAAAATTGAGCACGTTGTATGCGAAAGGTCTTTCCTGCCAGATAGTAGCAGGGCGGGAGCAGGTCGTATAATCACCATAGAGTCCGGAAACCCTGTTTCTGCTTTCGACGTCATCGCATTTTCTGTCTCATTTGAAAATGACTTTCCCAACCTTCTGACAATTCTCGAAAAAGCAGGACTTCCTCTGCGATCCAGTAATAGAGAAAACCCCCACCCTCTCGTCATCGCAGGGGGAGTCACCTTTTTTTCAAACCCGGAACCTGTGGCACCGTTTGTCGATTGTTTTCTGATCGGGGAAGCCGAGGCTATTCTCCCCCTCTTTTTTGATACAGCTTTACCTGACTTGCTGAATCAAAATAGAAAGTCGTGTTTAAAAACCCTTGCTCGCAACGTTCCAGGCACCTATGTCCCGGCATTTTATAATGTTACATACAATTCAGATGGAACACCTCTCGAATTTAAACCGATATTAGACGTACCGGCTAAAATTGAGCGAAGGTTTTTAGAAGATCTTTCCCAGACTCCCACTTGCAGTGCCATATTAACCCCGGACACGACTTTCGACCGCACATTCCTTATTGAGGTCGGTAGAGGATGTACCCACGGGTGCAGATTTTGCAGCACAGGATTTGTTTACAGACCACCAAGATTCAGACCCTTTTCGCTTCTCGAAAAATGTTTACAACAAGGCGTTTCAATGACCGATGAAATCGGTCTTGTTGGCGCTGCAGTCTCGGATCTTCCTGATATCAACAAGCTTTGCAACCAGAAGTTTGAAAAAGATATCAGAATATCTTTCAGCTCCCTTAGAGCTGACGCCCTTTCGCCTGAACTCCTGTCGGTGCTCAGGGAAAGTAAGGTTAAAACCGCTACTATCGCACCTGATGCAGGTTCCGAACGTATGCGCAAAATCATTAACAAGGGCATCACTGAAGAAGATATCCTCAACGCTGCTGAAACTCTCGTGGCTGAGGGCATACCTAACTTAAAGCTCTATTTTATGGTAGGGCTCCCCTTGGAAACCGTGGATGATGTTGAAGCAATTGTCACACTCTGCAAACAGATAAAGCACAAATTTCTCAAATCAAGTAGAGCCAGGAAACGTATCGGAGAGATAACCGTTAGTCTTAATAGTTTTGTTCCAAAGCCGTTTACACCTTTTCAATGGGTTGCCATGGACGATATTCGTTCGTTGAAAAATAAGATAAAGATGATAAAACAAGGTCTTAAAAGAATTGCAAATGTTCGTGTGCATGCAGACATCCCTCGATGGGCCTATATTCAGGCCCTGTTGTCACGTGGAGACCGAAAGGTTGCTAAAATATTATCACTTGCCAATAAAAACCAAGGAAACTGGCCTAAAACCTTTAAAGCATCTCCCATAAACCCTGATTTTTACGTCCTTCGGGAGCGTTCTGTAGACGAATTGCTCCCCTGGGACTTTATTGATCACGGCATCAACAAGTCGTTTCTCAAACAAGAGTACAAAAGAGCCTTGCAGGGCAAAACCTCACCGCCATGTCCTATGAAATCATGCAATATCTGCGGAGTCTGCAAAGAAAACAGTAAAGACAAAGAGTAATTGTTTCTAATTTAAAATTCGTATAAGAAATTCGGATCAAGCAAGGTGCAAAGTCTCTGGGAATCACCATGGAAGAGGTTGCCTAGCGCTTTGCAAAGGGCTCAAACTAACGAATTGCTGACTGCACCTCACCTTTTTTCAATTGTGAAAAAAATTTCACAAAAATTGGCAAATACATTTCACAGAAGTTGAGGTTGTTATCATTGGCAATCAGTATAACTATTTGTTCTTATTGAACTATATATAACCAATAAAAAATCTTGCATGGTTATTGCATAAACTAAAATATGAAGGCTTCGTAAAAAGTCAAAAGACGACTTTTTACGAATTCATCAAATATGATTTTGTTTCTTTTTTACATTAACAAATAATCAAAACGGAGGCAATTATGAGCCCATATGTTTATGAGAAAAAAACTTTGCGTATTAACAGATATCGAAGGAAAAATGATAATACCCAGAAAGATTCCGATACTAAAGAGATTAGCAAAGACAGGCGCCATGAAAAAGTGAGAGATGGCATTATTCTTGAAGATTGGGAACGCAGGCAGAATGATGAGTCCAATTACAGCGGCTTTGAAAAGCGTACTGATGTTGATAGAAGAAACGGCAAGAATAGAAGAAAAAAGCCTTTATAAAGCTCCTTACAGCGGCCTGCATAATATCGAAAATACTTCCACTGCCTTTAACAGTTGAACTTTGAACCCTGATCTAATAATCAATAATCAATTGTTAATAATTAATTATTAACAATTGATTATTAACTATTATTTCCTGAACCCGTGAACGGTTACCTAATTATCTATGCAGAAAAACCAGGCTTAAAGCCGGCCAGTAAGTAATGACAAGGACCACCGCAAACAGTATAATCATAAACGGTATTGCGGCCTGATAGAGTTCGGTGATCGGTTTATTGAAACGGTAACTTGCGATAAACAGATTCATGCCAACCGGAGGCGTGAAGTAGCCGATTTGCATATTGGCCAGAAAAATGATGCCAAGATGAACCGGATCGACGCCATAATTGACAGCCACAGGAAGTATTATGGGGATCATAATAACCAGGGCCGAAAAGATATCCAAAATGGCTCCAAGTATCAGCAGCAATATATTCAGGAGAATTAGAAAAACGAGTTTACTGGTAACGTGGACTTGAATTAGATTGAACAGGTGCATGGGCACTTCGGCGTCTATCAAAAAATTTGTAGATGCCAGCGCCACGCCCAGAATAAGTAGAATCCCGCCGACCATCACCATGGACTCCCTCATAATGGCCGGAAGTTGAACAAGTTTAATCTCTTTGTAAATAAAAACCTCAACCACCAATACATACATGGCCGTGGCCGCTGCAGCTTCGGAAATGGCAAAAAATCCTCCATAAATACCGCCCAGTACAAAAAACGGCAACGGTATTTCCCATATGATATCTCGCAGGGCGGCTATGGCTTCCCGAGCTGAAAATGGTTTATAAGGAATGGGATTGCGACGGTTTTCCCATAAGCTCCAGAATGACAGCACCAATATCATAAGAAGAGCCGGGAGAATGCCGGCCAAAAACAGATCATTGATGGAAACGTTTTTGCCGATGTTCATTTGCTGAGCGATAATACCGTAGAGAATGAGCGGAAGAGAGGGGGGTAATAACAGTCCCAGACTGCCTGAAGATGTCACAAGACCGAGACTGAATTTGTCACTGTATCCGGCCTCGGTTAATGCCGGATAAAGGAGCGCGCCAAGCGCAACGATGGTTACACCCGAAGCACCGGTAAAAGCGGTAAAGAAAGCACATGCTATGAAGGCCACAATGGCCAAACCGCCCGGCATCCAGCCGAGAAAAGCCCGGGTAAACCGGACTAGGCGGTGAGAAGTCTGGCTTTCCCCTAACACATAGCCGGCAAAGGTAAAAAGCGGCAGCGCCAGCAAAACCGGCGTGTCGGCGATGCGATAAATTTCAATAGCGATCACCGACAGGTTAACGTCCAGGTAAAAAAAACCGAGCATCGCAACAGCCAGTATAACAACGAATAGCGGCGTACCCAGGACAGCGAGGAAAATCAGTATCAGGGCGAAAATATACGGAATCACGATCGAAATTTAACGATTCTTTTTAAATTCATAAACGA
This sequence comes from Desulfobacteraceae bacterium, assembly GCA_030613575.1. Classification (GTDB taxonomy): domain Bacteria; phylum Desulfobacterota; class Desulfobacteria; order Desulfobacterales; family UBA11574; genus S5133MH16. The sequence goes on along the minus strand of JAUWLP010000076.1, from coordinate 2,320 downwards.
TAATAAGAAATAGCGAAGCGCTATTACCGTGAAGGCAAAAGGAATGATGGCCTCGCATAACCAGATCGGCACCTGCGCAAACGCCATGCCGCCGTCGGCAAACTCCATCTGAACAAACAGTAGACTGTAATAGGCCACGATCGTACAAATCAAAGCGGTAAACAGTTTAACCACAAAGTTAGCATAGACTTTGGCGCGCTCCGGCAGATAACGATTAAGTATGTCAATGGTGATGTGGTTGTCCTGGCGGCTTGCCACCATGGCTCCAATAAGACCGACCCACAGCACCAGAATGCGAACCATAACATCACTCCAGACAATTCCGGCTTCGAACAGGTTTCGCAAAAAAATTTGTGTGACCGACATACCGATCATCAAAAGCAGCAAGCCAACCAGAACAGCGTCTTCCACCCAGTGCAGGATTATCTGGGTCCGCTTTAAAGAAGATATATCTTGATGTTTATTCATCGCCATCGTATTGCTTTGAACGATAGTCTTTAAGAAGGCTTTCCAGGGTATCGACCATCCTCTGAGATAATTTGCCGGTTTGAATCAGCCGCTTAGGGACTGCCTCAGCGTCATGACACCATTTTTCCAGCGCTTGGGCGGAGGGCTTGATAAATTTAACTCCCTGTTTACGTAACGCTTCCAGGGCTTTAACGTTGTCTTGCCGGTTAAGTCGGTCTAGTTCACGAAATACTTGACCCATTATTTCGCGAAAAATCCGTTGATCATGGGTTGATATTTTTGCAAATGCCTTGCTATCCACAGCCAGCACCCCATAAATATACAGAAACGGTTCGTACATCAGGTATTTAATCTGGGTATGCCATTGCAACGCCACCGCCCCGATGGGCGGAGTGGTGACCGTATTGATCAATCCGGTTTGCAGGCCGGCTCGCACATCGGCAATGGACAACAGAAAGGGAGTGATGTCAAAGGCTTTGACCGCTTCAAAAATCATCGGATCATTATCCGGAATCCAGACTTTCTGCCGGCGCATATCTTCTATGGTTCGTATCGGCACGGTAGACATCACGTAGGCAAAGCCGCCTTCGGCGATACCAAAGGTCACAAATCCGCCTCCTTCAAGCCCTTCGATAATACGTTTATCCAGATGTTTGCGAACATAATCGATCTCTCTAAAGGACCTGAACATGAGCGGCAGGCTGTAAATCTGGTTATCGGGGAAAAACTTGGATAAACTGCCGCTTACAACCGCGCCCCCATGGAGCTGGCCGATGCGAATTTTTCGTAAAACCGTCTTATCGTCACCCATTACACCTCCCGGATAAAATTTAATCTTTACCCGGTTGTCGGTTTTACGGGCCAGTTCCTCTGCGCCTTCCCGCATTTTCTGCATCCAGACAGACCCTTCCGGCGACAGGGTGGCGATCTTGAACCTCATGGCCTGGGCCTGGCCGGATAACATAACAATAAGTATAATGGTAATAATTCTTATCATCCTAAGAATACCTCATTATGTTTTTTTGTTTAAACCCAACCCGGACAAGGCAGAAAAGTTACAAGTGAGCTAAAGTTTGAAGTGAGCTAAAGTTAAGGAGTCGCTACGCTCCAGCTTCTATAAAAATTGGCAGTATTCCTTAACTTTAGGCACGTTAGATCACTTTAGATCACTTCACACTTAATTAGCTAAGCATTTTATTTGCCACAAAAAGCACAAAATTCACAATTAAGAACCTAAGGTCAAAAATAATCTTCAGCACTATCCAAAAGTTCCCGGGCCTTTTGCTGTGCCAGGGTATTACTGAGCACATATCCCGGGACATCGGGTTCGGCTTTTAGAACTTCGTGAAGCAGCCGGTCATGCAACTCCCCGTCAAACATAAGTCGGGCGTAATGCTTGGCATACAAAACTTTAACCATCAGATTTTTATTTTTTGAAATATCCAGGGCACGTTCAAAATGTTGGCACCCCACATCGGGTTTGCCCCCCAGGGCCGCCGGGAGGAATGTAGCCAAAACACCCAGATACAAATGGGCGGCGCCGTCATTATAAAATTCATCCAATTCCACGACCCGCTCCATAATGGACTCGATACGGGAAATTTCAGCAACCGCGTTCCAGTCTTCGCGATGTGCCTGAATCCAGGCAGACCATGCCGATCCCAGCGTGAACAGGTCCGGTACATCCTTTATGTTCAACCCGGCAATAACGTTCTCAAATTCCTGAAAATTACTCTGCCGGAATGAACACGCATCTGACCTGCGAACACAAATGGCGCGCAAAGCGTAATCGAGCGCCTTATCGGTCAGTTTCTTAGCCCTTAGCCTGTCTTTAACGAACACATCGGTATAA
>JAUWLP010000045.1 GCA_030613575.1 Desulfobacteraceae bacterium | reverse complement strand
GCTCGCGCAGGTAAGCGTAGACTTAGACGCCATGAAACTCGATGAACGGAGGGAAAATAAAAAATCCCCGCTAAGAAGCGGGGATTTTTTAGGGTAAGGAGGGATTAAAAGGAGGCGTCCTTTTAATATGAGGTCAACTCTCTAGAACTTAATATGGAGCAGAACTCATAACCGTACTCATTTCCTCTATCTTGTTGTTTTTCAGCCGCCATTTATAGATTGCTTCCATGTCATAGTACACCTGAAATATCTGGAAAAAGCCGTGCCAGTGGGCATAATCAGGCGCATTCATTGCAGCGCCCTGGCGTGCACGTCTGCCTGTATGATGCCACAGGTAGTACTCAAGTTCCTGAAACCCATCCTTCCAGGGGTTCTTTTTCAGCAGGCCTTTTTTATTCAGCTCCGCCTTCATCTTTACAGCACCGTCCCAGTACTTGTTGTACAGTGCAACCGCATCGTCTAAGGTATCTCTCTGCACGTCGGTATGAGTCTTGCCATGACAGTTAGCGCAAACCTTTCGCATCAGCTCCTCGCCTTTTTCGCCATTGCCACGCTCTCCGCTGCGGATAACACTTTTCTTATGTACCAGATCCCATTTCAATCGGTCGTTGACACTATGGGTAGTAGCCAGTTCTCCTATTCCACTCATATGACATGTAGCACATGTGGGTGCCAAATAGTCTCCCGGTTCCCATGCTCCCGGCGGGCTGTCGTAATTCCATTCGTCACCATGGACCAGATAATTTTGCCCATGCTTGCTTTCCATATAGATTTCAATATTCGGATGGTCCGGCCCCAAATGGCAGGCACCGCAAGCCTCAGGTTTTCTGGCATCGGAAACGGAAAACCTGTGCCGGGTATGGCATACTGTACAGGTACCTATGGAACCATCCGGATAACGGGTCCCTACTCCGCCAGGCCAGGTTAGATTGATCGGTTTGTTGTCAGGGCCTAACTCTACCTCGGTACCGTGGCACATCTGACAACCGGAGGCTCTGGCCGCACGGTTATAAGCAGGCATCCCCTTAGGAGTAAGTCCGTCGAGGGTGGGTTTTTTATCGCTCATAAACCCGGCTCCCTCATGATAGTACATTAAGCCCAGTAGCTTCCCATTTAACTTTGTCGGATCCATCACAGCTTTGCTGGCGAGGCTTGCGTGGCCGCTTCTAAGAAATTGCTCAACTTCCTGGGGATGACAACGCGAACAGGTCTTTGATGAAACCATGGGGGAGATATAGATATTCGTTCCCTTGACGCCTTCACACTGGCTGGCCATGGGTGATGACTTTTTCACCACATGGCAATCGTAGCATGAAATCCCGGCATGGCTCATTCGGCTGGCCCGCCAGCCTTCCATAATGCCGGGCATCTTCTTGCCGTGGCATTCAATGCAGCTTAAAGCCTCCTTGGTGAAGCCCCTCTTGATTACCAGTTCCTTTGCTGCGAGGTTGAGGTTTTGTGACTGTGCCCAGACGCCGGTTACCAATCCAACCAACAGCAGGGTTACACAGACAATCCCTATCTTATTAAACGACCGCCTCATATGTTCCCCCTTTCAACCATACAGTTTAGTTGTTTATGTTTTATAATAAATTAGTTATACATCCTTTTTAAAATATTGATTAACGGCCTCAATCATATTCTTATGACCAACATTGGGGTGACATTCGGCGCATCGCTTTTTCGTTTCACCCCGCAAATATGTCCGGTGTGCGAGAAATCCGCCCCGTTTTATGCCCGGCGGGGTTAAAACATGATGGCAGCGACGACAAGCATTGTCAAAAGTGAATTTCAGTCGGTTCCTCTCAGACGCGCCAGCCCAGTCGTAAGTAACCGGGTCGATATACAGGTTGTGTATGAGATCGCTTGTACCTGTTATGGCTTTAACCGTTAAAAACTGGAAAAAGTCGCCGTGGGGCAAATGGCAATCCACGCATTGGGCGGCAAAACCCTGGGGATTCTGACCGCCGTGAACTGCATCCTGCCATGACGTCCGGAAAGGAGTCATGATATGACATGTGACACAAAAAGTATCAGTATTGGTGGTTTCAATCATAAAACCGGATGCCAGCACCGTTACTACTGTTAAAACAACACCAATAACCACTCCGAACCACCAACCCTTTTTACCGCCGACTTTCTTTGGCGCGTCCGCTGATGCCATTTAATCACCCCTTTTTCAAGGAAAGATAAAAATTAGATAAATTGCTACAATTAATATAAAAGATAAATAAAGGAAACAGTCAAGCCCTTTTTCCAGGAAAGATAAAAATTAGATAAATTGCTATAACTAAATATAAAAGATAAATAAAGGAAACAGTTAAGCAACGATCATGTTAAAGATGTAACAATAATGTCGCAAAGAGAAAGTTGTATATTTATTCTAACATTGAAAACCTGGTCCTTTGGGCCTCCGGCTCCACTTCCAGGCCGGAGGGTAGAGCTTACGCCTCGGAGAGCCAGGTCGAGACAATTGGCTCTGCCTGAAGAATCGCTGCAAGAGTTTGAAGTGAACTAAAGTTGACGGCTTCGTAAAAAGTCCAACTTCTGCGTTGCGCTGCATCCCCTGCCCAGTTAAATTTTTATAATCCCATAATGGGCTTATGGTAAAATCTTTCTTTCTTCATTGAGTGGATAAACACGCCAAGTATTTATTTAACCGGGTGAATCATTGTAGCGTACTATAAGTACGCCTTATTCCTCCGGATTTGCGCGCCTTGAATTTGGAGCTTTTTACTTTGCCGTTGATTTTGACTTTTTACGAGACCGTCAAGTTTGAAATGCGATATTAAAAATTCAGCCACTCCGTTAATATCGTCAGTCGAAAATATAGGTACATCAAGATTAACCGATGAATCGCTGATGAGTGCCAGTAGGTACTCATCGTCTTTGCATAAAGGTTCCTTGGTAATCTCAGGCCTGAAAATTTCCAGCTTGGGATTATTTTCAAATTTATACCCTTCGGTCAGAATGATGTCCACATTGGGGAAAAGTGGCAGTAGCTCATCCGGTTTGTGATCATAATCAACATCCATAACCATACCGATTTTTGAAGGGGATGAAATAATGATTATTGAAGCGCCCGCCTGTTTATGTCGCCAACTGTCTTTGCCGGGTTTATCCATGTTAAAGCCGTGCACATCATGCTTGATGGTTCCTACCCGCAGGCCGCGTTTTATAATTTCAGGAATCAATTTTTCTATTAATGTGGTCTTCCCAGATCCTGAATTGCCAACAATGGAAACAATAGGAGGGGTTGTCATTCCTGATAGTATCTTAAAAGATCCCTTTTGATTTTCATTCAATTTAAGCATTATTTTTACTTGAATATACTTCTGAATATTTTATCATCTGCGGTCATACATCTTTTTTTCAAAAGTCTGTATTTCTCCAGCATGTCTTTCCCTTCCTTTGATAAACGCGTGCCGTCCTTCTTATCCGCATACACTAATTTTGTGTTCAAGTGTTTTTCCGAGTACTTAATCTTGCTCCAGACCGCTTTGTATGACATTTTCATCATTTTTGCAGTCTGATTAATAGATCCGGAATTTTCAATGTTTTCCAGGATCTCCATTCTCCCTTTGCCGATAATGATATTGTCGTCTTCATTAACGATCCACTGACTCGATTTTAGTTTTAATTCTACCATGTTTCCTTTTCAGTCAAGCCGAAAAGTGCCTAAAATGAACTAAAGTTTGAAGTGAGCTAAAGCCCGCCCTGGCGCGACTCGTCATATATATTGATGGCCCATGCATTATTCCAAACCTGACTTTTTAAGTATAGAGTATTGGTGATCGGTCTGGGCCAGGGTTAAGGTGTCGCTTCGCTCCATCTATTCATATACAAATTGGTAGAATTCCACAACCCCCGTTAAATAAGATAAGGCATTTAACGGGGTAAACTTTAGGAATTTCCTTTTTTGTACACAGGTGAACACAGATTATCAAGATTCTTAAATTGCAAAATAACAATATTATCTGTGTATATCTGCGAAAATCTGCCTGCCCCGTAGGTCCGGAAGATCGTACTGGGGCGTCCTATTGAACTTGTCTCAAACTTATACCCTACCCCCGCAACTGTAATAATATTCCGGCTTTTCTATTTCAGGCTCAATTTTTTTTCTGAGACGTTGTACGTGTACATCTACAGCACGGCTGGTATGATACAATTGGGAATCTTGCCAGATTTGCTGCTGGATGAATTCTCTGGAAAGGACTTCATCAGGATAGGAAACAAAAAGTTCAAGTAATTCAAATTCGGTCTTTGTCAGTTTAACACTTTCGTCACGAACAGAAATACTCCTGGCTTTAAAATTTATGGAAAGGTCTTTAAATTCATCTTGATTCTTTACCAAGCTTCGTTCAACTCTTTTGAAAATGGATTTAATTCTTGCCGAAAGCTCTAAGAAGTTAAAGGGTTTGAAGGAAATGATCACTGTGTCAGTTAAGGACCATGGAAGCGGTATTCCACCAGAAAATTTAAAAACCATTTTTGATAAATTTTCAACAGTCCCTTCTGGAAGAGACGGCAAGATCGAGGGAACAGGCCTGGGGTTGGCCATCTGCAAGGCAATTGTCGAGGCCCACGGCGGCAGGATCTGGGCGGAAAGCATAAAGGGAGTATCAAGCACCTTTTACTTTACTCTTCCGGCAAATAGAGTTATAACCTGAAAAAATGGGCAATAAATCACAATGTTTACAATTTTAACAGCATAGTAACATCGAATTGTGTTAGCAGGATTTAAATTGAATTAAAACCAAGGAGGTTCTATGTATTTACCAAAGACATATGAGAAATTTGAAAAAAAATTCCCGGAAATTTTGAAAGATTATCAGCAATTAGGAAAATCCTGCCGTGAGGGTGGTCCACTGAAAGAAAAATGCCAGGATCTAATTAAGCTTGGAATTGCAATCGGCGTCAATTCCAGAGGCGCGGTCATGTCTTCTGTTAGAAAGGCTTTGGCATCGGGCTCCACGCCGGAGGAGATTACTCATGCAGTTCTTTTATCTCTAACCACCACAGGTTTTCCAAACATGATTGCCGCCCTGGGCTGGGCTAATGAAGTTTTGGACAAGCAGCTTTAGTCAGACAAACACTTTGCCTAACGGCACACCCTGTGATATTTAACGCTTAGAATTTAAACGGGATTTCGCAAGGCACGCCTATATTTTTTTGTCTGTTGTTATGTTAATTTTAACATAAGCCCAGAAGATTGAAAATTAATGCAAGATTTTGAGACACTTTTAAAAGGTTCAGCCGAGGCCCATGGTCATATCTGTCCGGGGCAGGTGGTTGGTGTGCGCATGGCCATGTTGGGCTGTGATCTGATAGGGCTGGACAATCCACAAAGTTTACCCCAGATAAAAAAAATTATTGTGTACGTTGAGATCGATCGCTGCGCCACTGATGCAATCTCCTATGTTACTGGCGTAAAACTGGGACGAAGGTCGCTAAAATTCGTGGACAACGGCATTATGGCCGCTACGTTTGTCAACCTGGAGACAAACCGTGCTTTCAGGATACGCTCTACGGAAAAATCCCGTGAACTTGCGTCTAGATACGCTCCTGAAATCGATGACAAACGGCTTCAACAATTAGAGGCGTATAAGTTAATGCCCCTTGAGGAGCTTTTCGAAGTTCAAGAAGTTAAGGTTGATGTTCCCATAAATGATATGCCTGGACCGACCAGATTTAAAGCCGTATGCCAGAAATGTAAAACAGTGGTCAGGGACAAAAAAGAAGTTTACAAAAACGAACAGATTTTATGCCGGTCGTGCGCGTTCGACGCCTATTATCGATTGTTAACAAAAAAGTGAGGCCTTTGCAAAACGTCTCTTTTTTCAAAGGTCTCAAGGTAATAACTCACAGCTGAACTAAGGTCGCAGAGAATAACAAGTTATACAATCGCTTCGCGATTTTATATAACGCGGCTTCGCCGTTCTAAAAAAAAAGAAATTCCTATACTATCAAGTTACAATCAAGTTCGTCACTTGTTGGCAGAATAAAACAAATGACAAATGACCTTAATTTTAAGGAGTGATAAGATGCTACAGCATGAAAGCAGCCCATTGTCTGAATATGAGCCTAAAAAAATAAAGATTGAAGATGCAGTTGGGTCGGCTCTGGCCCATGACATCACCGAAATCAGGCCGGGTGAATACAAAGGTCCCTCTTTTCGTAAAGGGCATAAGATCGAAAGGAAGGATTTATGTCAATTGATGCGGCTGGGTAAACGGCACCTCTATATCCTTGATCTGGGAAAAGAACAAATCCACGAAGATGACGCCGTTCTTGAACTGGCCATAGCCCTGGCAGGCCCCGGTGTAACTTTCGACGGGCGACCCCGTGAGGGAAAGATTCAGCTTAAGGCTTCATACCATGGCCTGTTCAAAGTCGATGTTGACCCTTTGATCAATTTTAACCTGATTCCGGAGGTTATGTGCGCATCCATCCATAACAATACGCCGGTTAAAAAAGGGCAGTCTCTGGCCGGAACAAGGGCAATACCACTGGTTATCCATAGGAATGCTTTAGACAAAGCCGTGAATATAGTTCGCACTCACTATCCGGTTTTTTCAGTCAAGGTCTTCAATCCTTGCAAAGTCAGGCTGATTATCACTGGAAACGAGGTTTATGACGGACTGATCGAGGACAAATTTGAAGCCATCGTTAACGAAAAGCTTAAAGCGTATGGTGCATCTTTGGTTGAGACGGCTATTCTGCCGGACGATGAAGCGATGATAGCTGACAGTGTTAGATTATTTTTAGATCAAGGTACGGATCTCATAATAACCACTGGCGGGATGTCGGTTGATCCGGATGATGTGACGAGATCAGGCATCAGGAAAGCCGGGATTGATAAAATATACTACAGCACTGCTGTGTTGCCGGGCGCCATGTTCCAGCTGGCCTACAAAGGGGATGTCCCCATTGCCGGCATACCCGCCTGTGCACTTTATCATAAAACCACCATTTTTGATCTGATTCTGCCCAGGTTGCTGGCCGGTGAAAGACCGGACAACAAGGATCTATCAAGGTTTGCCCATGGTGGCCTTTGCCTTGATTGTCCCACCTGCCGCTTTCCGGCCTGCTCTTTCGGCAAAACAGGTTGACATAAATTTTCAAAATAGCCACTTCTGGCCATATCGTTCATTGTTTTTGACAGAATCAACAGGATATTCAAGATGCTTTTCCCCCATTTCCCCTTTGACTTTTAAAGAACAATTTGCGCAGAATTTAGGCGTTATTCTTGTTTGAAATTTAATTTCTTGATATTGTTACAAATAAAAAGGAACTACCTATAGTGTCAAGTTATTAAGAGGAACTTGTTTTTATGATACTAAACGACAGACTCTATGAGTTGTTTGCCGATAAGGGCCAAAAAATAAAAGTCGAGCTATTAAGTCTGGGCCTTGGGTACACGGCAGTTACAACTTCAGATGGCGGGATAGGCATATCCTATACTTATTTTGATAACAAAACTTCATGTTCCCTTGTCAGGGATTACTGTGATTACGAAGGTAAGCCGGCTCTTGAACTGCTTGAAAAGATTAAAAGCACGGATCCCATCGCAAGGAGTATGGCCCTTGCTTTAATAAATGCCTTAAACTATGAAAAGGCGCTTTTGCTCCCGGAGGATTCGAAGAACGAAATACTTTTTGAAGAATTTAATGTGCACAAAGGGACAAAAGTTGCCATGGTAGGTTATTTTCGTCCGATTGTACAAATTCTTGAGGAAAGAGGAGTTACCCTGGAAATTCTGGATGGCTTCCACGGACTCGGCCAGAAGGAGTTGCTTTATGAAAAGCTTGGAAACTGGGCGGACGTACTCTTTTTAACCTCAACATCCATCTTGAACAACACTACTGAAGAGATACTCGAAAATGTAAGTGAAAATGTTAAGACCGTCATGCTTGGTCCCAGTACGCCGATGGTGAGGGAAGCATTTGAACATCTTCTTGTACATATGCTTGCCGGTACAGTACCGGTTGATAAAGAAAAAGTACTAAAAGCCGTTCGGCACGGAATAGGGACACGATTCATCCATAGATACAGTAAAAAGTCTTTTTGTCTTTGCTATGGTTAAAATATAGCAATAAATATCAAACACTCCTTTTCTAATATTACACGCTTCCCTCCTTTGTGTATTCGCAATTGATCTTTCTTTTTATTTTTGACTTAAATCAATGTAAAATGATCTAAGACAAAGTAAAGAAAGATTCAATACTTCAATAATTACAAATTGTTCGGAGAAAATAATAAGATGAAGTGGATACCAGAGGCCGAGGCGGCAATTAAAAAAGTCCCGTTTTTTGTCAGAAAGAAGGTTCGAGCGCGTGTTGAAAATGAAGTAACCTTAGCCGGAAAAAAGATTGTATCACTTTCTGATGTTAAGGCAACCCAGGCTCGTTTTTTAAAGAAAATGAGCTCTGAAATAAATGGATATCGAGTCGAGACCTGTTTTGGATCGAACGGTTGTCCTAACCGGGCAAACAACGGTGAATATCTGCTTCAGAAGATAGAAAAGTTTATTGAAAAGGAAGATCTGCTGGGATTTATGAAACAACAGGTCAAAGGTGATGTAAAGTTTCATCATGAATTTAAAGTCACACTGGCAGAATGCCCCAATGCCTGTTCGCAGCCTCAAATCAAAGATATCGGGATCATCGGCGCTTGTAAGCCCTTACTTACGGATGAAATTTGCACGATTTGTGAAGCCTGTGTTGATGAATGTAAGGAAAATGCCATTTCTATGAAAAGCGAAAGTAATATGCCGGAGATCGATTATAACCTGTGCCTGGCCTGCGACAAATGCATTGAGGTCTGCCCCACAGGCACCATTGCTCCAGATATAAAGGGCTTTAGAGTGCAGCTGGGCGGGAAGTTGGGCAGGCATCCGAAACTAGCAAGCGAACTTGACGGTATTTTCAATGAGGATGAAGTTCTTGCAATTGTTAGAAGATGTGTCGAATTTTACAAAAAAAACAGTAAACATGGCGAAAGATTTGCCGAAATATTCAAGCTTTCAGATTTTAAAAATTTTATCTGAAAAACCATATAACCTCAATTAAGACTCTCGGATGAGCAACTTGAATTACCGATCTATAGCCAGACTGAATGGACCTCATTGACGATTTCTTTCATGGACTGGACCACATTTGATAGTCGGAAATACATCAGGGCGATACCAATATTTTGGGCAAGTACTTGCAAATTTTCAACATCCTGTTCTGAAATATTCCAAACTTCTGAATGATAAAGTCGCAATGCACCGACTATTTTTCCACGTAAGGTGATGGGGAGAGAGACGATCGCTCTTATCTCCTCCTCTTTAGCATTCTCAGGGTATTGCAGTCGGTCGCTTGTTGTAACATCGCTGATGATAACAGGTTCCCGGTTTGCCGCGAGCTTGATACTTTTATCCACCAGGACAGGCCCCTTGTTAATATAATTGATGCTCAGCCCAGAACTGGCAAGAATTTCAAGCGCCTCTAATTCTGTATTTAATATGAATATCGTTGCACCCTTAATTCCCAGAGCACCGACTAAAATCTGGGTTAACTGATTCGCCATTGTATCTGCATTGTCAGATTTTGTAATAACCTCAATAACCAGTTGAAATATATCCAAATCTATTTTGCTTTGAACAGCCATGGGATTCCTCCTCACCTATGAAAATTCAAACGTTTTCGTAAAACATACTTACACCTTCTTATCTTGATTAAAATACGTCATGTTACGACGTAAACAGCGACCTCTTTCAGGCTTTTCATGACTTTATTGGAGACGCTTCCGGTAAAAAACCTGGTGATTTTGCCAGGGTTACGATTTAGAACAACCACGTCAAATTCGTTGCCTAAAACAAAATCAATGACATCCTGAGCAACACCTTTGTTAAGAGCTTTGAAAATGTAATGGACCCGATCGCTTGAAAAACCGTTCTGGAACAGTTTTTCTCTGGCCTGTTTAATTCCTGTTTCCTGCTCATGAATCTTCTGTTGCAGGTAAGCCAGGTTGCTCGACATCTTTTCCATGATCGGACTGCTGCGAAATTCGATCTTTGGTAGAGGGATATATGCGTTAAATAATGTCACTTCAACACCTTTGTCATCCGCAAACCTGCGAATGACGAAGTCTAATGCCTTGTCATCATAATTGGTAAAATTGTAAGGGACTAAAACTTTTTGCCTGTCCATTTTTCCCTCCTTTCTCCCAATTTTGGGTTGGAGCTTTTATGGTAATAATTCCAAGGAAATATAGGCGTTAAAAGCAGTTTTATTTTTACATTGAAAGCCTGGTCCTTTGTGTCTTACCTGTCCCGCATTGCGGAAGACAGAGATAGATGGCTATGCCTTGGAGTTTTGTGTCTAAAATTACAAATTTCAAGCACCAAATTACAAATAAATCTCAAATTCCAATATTCAATGACCAAAACCTTCCAGGGCGAGACATTGTTTGGATTTTCGAATTTCGGTCATTGGAAATTGTTTGTAATTTGTAATTTGATATTTGGGATTTCAATAAGTCAATGAACTGCCAACAAAACAAATACCCTCTGGGGATAACCAAAGCCTGGTCCTTTGGGCCAGGTTTTTTACTTTTGGAACTTTATTCTTTTTATCACAATTAATATTCAATTTGTCCATAGAGAGAGGGCTTCATTTTGATGGTGGGAACCCCTATGGGGAGGGAATTTATCCCACACAATTGGGAGAAATGCTGAAAGTAATGTGAAGGAACATTCCACCATTTTATATGGGCCGAGAAAATATATTACTAAAAAATCAACTGATTACAAAAAGTTGTAGAAATTCCGAGACGTTTAATTATGTCCCAAATGATTACAATCAGAGGAGGCAGGTTCAAGGACCAGTGCCGTGCGGTTGGGGAGATATAGGCTGAGCAGATTACATTGCCGTTCCATTGAAGTGTCGAACAGAGTCAGATGATATTGGTCCGGGTGCAATCGGTTGTGACCCCCATATTCCGGTGCATCGCTGTTAAAAATCATACGGTATTTTCCAGGCGGCGCTTCGAAGCGATAATCCGAATACGAGCGTTCGGGATGAAAGTTGAATATGAATAGAAGTCCTGCTCTTTCAAATATAATAATTTTATTGTCTGAGTGCTCGTAAACAAGGCGTATTTCCGCAGATTCCAGAAGCTGATGATCCCTGGATAAAGATATCATGTCTCGATCAAAACGGGCGAGGAAGTGATACTTCAAGTTTTCGTTATCCACCAGATGCCATTGGCGCCGGGCATATCTATAAGACCAGTTGTTTCCTTCCCGCGGAAAGTCGATCCACTCCGGATGTCCGAATTCATTACCCATGAAATTGAGATAACCGCTGCCGGCCGTGGCCAGGGTGATAAACCGAATAAGCTTATGCATAGCCATCCCTCTGTCCACCTGAATGTTCTCGTGGTTGTCGCTCATAGCGTGGTACATGTCTGAACCGATAAGCCGGAAAATAAGCGTTTTGTCGCCCACCAGGGCCTGGTCGTGAGATTCGGCATAGCTGATGGTCTTTTCATCCCTTCTCCGGTTGGTCAATTCATACCAAAGGCGTTCCATGTGCCATTTTTCATCCGGCGTATCTTTGACAAGTCGTATCCAGTTGTCGGGCACTCCCATGGCGAAACGATAATCAAATCCAACGCCGCCGGATGAAATCGGAACGGCCAGCCCTGGCATTCCACTGATATCTTCGGCTATGGTAACCGCATCAGGGCGAACATCATGGATAACTTTATTTGCAAGAGCCAGATAGATAAGGGCATCTTCTTCGACGTTGTCGTCAAAGTAGTCGTCGTAGGAAGTAAATGCTTTTTCCAATCCGTGATCCATGTAAAGCATACTGGTCACCCCGTCAAATCGAAAACCGTCCAATTTATATTCATCCAGCCAGAAACGGCAGTTGGAAAGAAGAAAATGAAGTACCTGGTGTTTTGCGTAGTCAAAACACCTGGAATCCCAGGCTTCGTGAATACCGCGAGGCCCTTCATGAAAGTATTGATACAGTGTGCCGTCGAATCTGCTCAATCCCTCCACCTCATTGGAAACCCCGTGTGAATGAACCAGGTCCATAATTACCCTCAGACCGAAAGCATGAGCGGTGTCGATAAGCTCTTTGAGCTCCTCCGGTGTTCCGAACCTGGACGAAGCAGCAAAAAAGCTCGAAACCTGGTAGCCGAAAGAACCGTAGTAAGGATGCTCCTGAATCGCCATTAATTGCAGTGTATTGTAACCGGTCGCAACAATACGCGGAAGTATCCGTGTGGTAAATTCTCTATAAGAACCGATTTTCTCCTCTTCCTGGGCCATACCCACATGGGCTTCGTAAACAAATATCGGGTCCGATAAAGACTGAAAATCCATACATTTCCAGTGATACGGGTCTGGTGGGGACCAGACCTGGGCATTAAAAATCAGCGTATCAGGGTCCTGAACAACGCGACGGGAATAGGCAGGAATGCGATCTCCCTTGCCGTCAGGCCAGTGGACAGCAAGTCGATAATGATCGCCGTGTTTCAATTTGTCTTTGGACAAACGAATTTCCCAATGACCCTCTTGGGTGATCCGGTGCAGGGCAAAGTCTTTTTTCTCTCGCCAGTTCGTCATATCGCCGATCAAGTAGATCCGGGTGGCATTGGGCGCCCACTCACGAAAGACCCATTCATTGTTCCGGAAATGCATTCCGAAATATTCGTGGCCGGCGGCGAAGTCCGCCAGGCTCTTTTTGCCCTGGGTCAGGCGCGATTTTGTTTCCATTGTTTTCAGCAGTCGCCGGCGAATGGTTTTCTCATACGGCGTCAGGTAGGAGTCTCGGGATAAAAAACGCTTGAGTATGGTATTGATATGATTGTCTTGACCCGAACTTTTTGGATCACCTGAGGTTTCAAACATCATGAATCTTTTTTTGGTTTCTTTAGTTTATGATTCGCTTGAACGATCCGACGGTTTGTTCACAATCAGTGGCCGCCGCAGCATCTTTTCATAAAGCTCAATATACTGTCGAGCAGTTGCGGCATGGGTAAATTTGGCGGCACTTTCGGTCATGACCCGTTTGATTTGCTTTGCCTTTATACTATCGGGCAGATTATAAAACTTCATGGCCTTGTTGACAGCCCAGAAAAGCCCGTTGGCATCAAAAGTCTTAAACAGGAAGCCATTGCCGGAATTGTTTTCAACATCCAGATCATTAATCGTATCATGGATTCCGCCGGTATCATGGGCCACCGGAAGACTTCCGTAAATCGGGGCTATCATTTGCGGAAGGCCGCATGGTTCAAAACTTGACGGCATAAGGATAAAATCCGAAGCCCCATAAGCCTGATGTTCCAGCCCGTTATTAAAATCGCAGAGTGCTACGCGTTTCTGAAAGCCATGATGATTCACAATGTCTCTGAATACCATTTGATAATCACCATTGGCGACAAAGACGACCTGAAGATTTTGGTTCCAGTATTTCGAAATCACCTTGTAAAATATTTTGTCTAACAACTGGCATCCCTTCTGCATCGGATCAAGTCGGGATGGCCAGAAGAAGACGGGTGCTTCTTCGTCTTTAATTAATCCTAATTTTTCTTGCAAAAACAGCTTGTTTGCTCGTTTGCCCAATAAAAAGTCTTCCGGACCGTAGTTTTGCTTGAGATGTTTATCTGCACAAGGATTAAAGGAAGGATCCGGGGCATTCAGTATTCCAACGGCACAGCCGGCATGATATTTATTGGCCAATTCCCGTTGTATGGGAGCTTCGACAAAACCATGCCTCCCATTGACGATTTCCATCAGGAATGTCGGGCTGACAATATTCACAAAATGAGCGGCAAAAATTCCACTGGTGAGCAAATCTATAGGGTTGGTATCCCGTATGTCCTCATAATTCGTGGCCATATTTTCATAATATAAATTTTGCCAAAAATAGGCGGCATCAATACCCCTATCCTCCATATAGGCCAGTGTTGTCTTTATTGTGTGCACATTGTGAATGGTAAAAAGGCATGGGATTTCCATTTGCCTGGCCATGGCCGGGATGATACCGGTCATCCAATCATTGCAATGAATCAAATCCGGTTGGATCTGGGGGACGATGTGATTGATCACCTCACGTTGAAAAGCCAGGGCGAGTTTAATGTTTTCTTCTCCGTAGGCAGAATAAACACGGTTGATGTAATAAAATGCCCTGTCTTCCGCCAGATGGATGCGATCATCAGGCATTTTGCGCTGAATTTTATTGAGCTCTTTTTTTAGAACGGGAGCCAATCCGTTACTGAAGATGGAACGGTAGTCGGGAATGGCCACGTGAACGTCGGCTCCCTGTTCAAATAGGGCACTGATCAGTGCTGCCGAAACGTCGGCAAGCCCCCCTGCTTTGGCGGTAAAATAAGAGGCCATACCTCCCATACGGTCCGGCAAATATGTTACCTCCGGAGTCACAACGAGAATACGAGGATTGCTCTGTGGATGTGCCATGGACAGACCCTAATCGCCTTTATGCGACACCCTATATAACATATAGATAATTATTAGTTAGTTTCCATCCATAAATGGCTATTTTTCCGATGAGCGGCGTTCTCCGCGGGTTTCCGCCCTCGACGTACTTTAAGTACGCCTCGGGCGAAAACCCTTGTGCGGCCTTGCTTATCGAAAAAATCCCTCATTTATAAATTGGAAACACTTAGTGCTCAAATGTATTTATGGATGGGCACTAGTTAACTGAACGGTTGTTTTCTGAATATCGAATGATGAAATATTCCAATCTAATACACTTCGATATTCATTATTACTTGTTCGAAATTCGACATTAAAAACAAACTGTACCATGTAAAAATTATTAAAATTGCTTCTTTACATTATTCAAGCCAAATTCGTCACTAAAAAACTCAACCAGTTTAAAATTTCCAATCATCAATCGTCAATCTTAAATCATCAATCCCTAGGCCCATGTAATAAGCCCAGGGGCAAACCTGATCCGGTCATCTCCCCTGGGTATAACCCTGACAGTGAAACCGTATCGGCCTGAATCGCCGCAGATTATGGTGCATTCGTAAAGATACTCGCCGTCCCCACGGTTTTCTTTTACAGCCATTTCTTCAGAATGACTGTCAGCGATGCTGTCAACAGTTTTCAAGGCCCCGTAATAGAGTTCCACTTTTATCTCATCAGGACGGAGTTCCCCCAGGTTAACAACCGCTGTTACAGCAAAGCTTTCTCCCACCCGAAACGGGCCTTCAGCTTTTCTCACAGGATGCTCACTCCTGATATTTTTCCACAGGGTGCTGAGTCGTTTATACTGAGCGGAAAGAATTACGGCTTCTTTGGCGTTATTTGCAGTCAGGTGTGCAAAGTTTTTTGCGGCGGGCAAATAAAATTTCTTTTCATATTTGCCCACCATCATACGAGCGCAAAAATGCTGCATCGCCATCTTCATCGATTCTTTCATCATTTTGAGCCACCGGTCCGGCGTGTCTCCATTCTTTCTTTCATAAAAACAAGGAATAACGTTATTTTCCAGCACATTATAAAGGGCCTGACTCTCCACCGTATCCTGGTAGGCCGCATCAGCATATTCCTCTCCGTCTCCGATCCGCCAGCCTCTTTCTTCAGAATATCCTTCACACCACCAGCCATCCAGAATGCTCACATTTAAAACTCCGTTCGCGGCGGCTTTTATACCGGATGTACCGCATGCTTCAAAGGGCCGTCTGGGGGTATTTAGCCACACATCCGCACCCTGAACCAGGTGCCTTGCTATACTGATATCGTAGTCTTCTAAAAAGGCAATTCGGTGGCGTACATTCGAACTGCTGGCAAACCGGACAAGGCGCTTGATCAGTTCCTTGCCTTCATTATCCTTGGGGTGGGCTTTTCCTGCGAAGATAAACTGAACCGGATGTTTCTTGGAATTAATAATTGCTTCAAAGCGCTCCGGATCTTTAAGCAAAAGATCGGCCCGTTTGTAAGTTGCAAATCGACGGGCAAAAGCGATGGTCAATATATCCTGGTCAAGCACCGATTCCGCATCTTTCATCATCGCTTTGGGGGCATTACGGCGCCTGTATTGCTTTATCATCAGTGCTCGACAATTACGAATAAGACGGCTTCGACTCATTTCGCGGGCACGCCACAATTCCTCATCATAAATATCGTCGATACGTTTGGCGATTTCCGGATTCCACATGTTCAGATGCCAATCCGGTCCGAGGTAGCGTTCAAACAGCAGGGCGTTCTCAATGGAAATCCACGAGGAGATATGTACTCCGTTGGTGACATGGATGATGGGAACCTCATCTTCCGGCCTGCCGGGCCAGACATGGGACCACATGCGTCTGGCCACCTTGCCGTGCAATTCGCTGACGCCGTTGCAGTACTGAGACATCCGCAATCCCAGAATGAACATGGAAAGGGGAGCATCCGAACCGGATTCCATGGGTTGTCCCCACGATACAATCTCGTCAACGTTTACCCCCAGTCGCTTAGACAAAGAACTAAGATACGGTTTTACAAAGTCCACGGGAAACTCCTCGTGCCCTGATGCTACCGGCGTATGGGTAGTAAAAACCGTGGTTCGTGCAACGATCTCCATTGCC
>JAUWLP010000033.1 GCA_030613575.1 Desulfobacteraceae bacterium | reverse complement strand
ATATACTGTTTATAATAATTTTACAAGAGTTTTTATATAATATGAGATTTATAGCTGATTTTCATATTCATTCACATTTTTCAAGGGCAACGGCGAAAAATCTTAATCTTGAAAATATATATATAACATCACAGCTAAAAGGTATAACGGTTATAGGAACAGGCGATTTTACCCATCCGGGATGGTTTGCAGAAATTAAAAAAAAACTTATTCCGGCAGAACCCGGACTTTTTAAGCTAAAGGATAAAATAGCAAAAATCTGCGACCAACAGGTTCCTTTGTCATGCCGCGGGAAAGTACGTTTTATACTGGTTTCTGAAATAAGCAATATATATAAAAAAAACAAAAAAATTCGCAAAAATCATAATCTTGTATTTTTACCAGACTTTGACCTGGTAGAAAATTTTAATTTAAAATTAGATAAAATTGGGAATATTAAATCTGACGGCAGGCCAATTCTCGGCCTCGACGCAAGAGACCTTCTTGAAATTCTTCTCGAGACTTCCGACAATGCGTTTCTGATACCTGCACACATATGGACTCCATGGTTTTCACTCCTTGGTTCAAAGTCAGGTTTTGATTCAGTTGAAGAATGTTTTGAAGATCTTTCATCTTATATATTTGCAGTTGAAACCGGTCTTTCATCCGATCCAGCCATGAACTGGAGGATATCATTCCTGGACGGACTAACTTTGGTCTCAAATTCTGATGCCCACTCTCCATTAAAACTTGGAAGGGAAGCAAACATTTTTAATACTAAGCTTTCTTATTCATCCATAAAAAACACTATCAAGAACGGCAACCCCGAAAGTTTTATAGGAACTTACGAATTTTATCCTGAAGAGGGGAAATATCATATAGATGGACACAGAAAATGTGATATTAGTCTTTGGCCGGAACAGACCCGTAAACAAAACGGAAAATGTCCTGTTTGTGGGAAACCGCTAACCCTTGGTGTTTTGCACAGAGTGGAAGAACTGTCTGATCGGCCGGAAGGTGAAAAACCCGAAAAAACACATCCTTTCTTTAATATTATTCCACTTACGGAAATATTGTCAAATATTTTAAAGGTTGGTCCAGGATCAAAAAAAGTAATGAGAAATTATATAACTTTGCTCGAGAAGTTAGGGCCTGAATTGAAAATTCTCCATAACAAAGAAAAAGAGAAAATTAATTCGGCAGGTGTTCCTTTGCTTGGCGAAGCTATCTTAAGAATGAGGCAAAACAAGATAGTTCTTTCTCCAGGGTATGACGGAGTATTTGGAAAAATAAAAATTTTTAATCATCAAGAACGCAAAAAACTGCTTGGGTAAAAAAAATTTTGGGCAGCACGGTGCATAAAAAAGACTGGTTGAATAAAAAATAAAGGTAAAAAGCCGGATCAGATCAGACACACAACGAACGAGTAAAGGAATAGAGTATGTCGATGGTTTTACGTAATTGGAGATGCTTTATTTTATAGAGGCCGTTTTTCTATGATTGACAAACCGATCAAAAAATGCCCTTTAAATGGTTCCCCTTCCTTCTTTGAGATATGCATAACCTGTGTTTTTAAGAATTCAGCCGGACTCGAAGATTCCGGTGGATAATATTTCATACCCAATATATCGTTTACCTTCAAATGTTGTAATACAGCAGAATCTTCATTTACCAGAATACCCAGGCCCTTTGATGAAATATCTCTTAGTTTGAATTGATAAAGATTTCCGGTCCCTTTTAATTGGAACTCTACGCTGTAGAACCTATTCAACACTGTTCTTAATTCAGACCTTTTTTCTTCGGGGTTGCCTGTGGTGGTCTTTTTTTTCATGACAGCTCTTTTTTTATTTAAAAGATAAAAGGTTGAAGACGCAAAGCGAAATCTTGAGTGCCGTGAACCATATACACATCATAATAAAAATCCGCCATTATGTCTATACTTTATATAGAATTGGGTTATGATTCAAGTTTTTTTTAAGGAAAAGTTGAAGAATAAAAAAAAGCACCTTTGTTATTGTTTCTGGCTGACAAAAGAGCATAATCTCATTTTTTCATAAAGATAACACATTACGATAATTTATTAAAACACAAAAAGCGTAAGAAGTGAGTTATAATTTATGAAAGATAATGTTTTCTATGGACCAATAAACGGCAACAGAAAGCTGATTACAGAAGAAACCATAAGATTTGATTGTCATCCGGGGGTTTCGTGTTTTACCCGCTGCTGCAAAGATGCGGACATGTATCTTTATCCCTATGATATTATTCGCATGAAAAAACAGCTTGGTATTTCTTCGGATCGGATTCTTGAATTATATACTTTCCAGGCATTTAGAGACAATCCTTATTTTCCCAGCCTGATGTTGAAGATGTCAGACGATGAAGATAAATCATGTCAATTCCTGTCTGCCAAAGGATGTACCATATACAAGGACAGACCATTCTCATGCCGGGTCTATCCACTGGAACGTGCAGTAGCGAGAAGAGGTGATGGAAATGGACGCAAGGTCTTATACTTCATCATACATCACGACCACTGCCTCGGGCATAAAGAATCTCGCAAATGGACAATAAAGGAGTGGATTGAAGATCAGCAGATACAATTATATAACGAAATGAATGATTTGTGGGTTGACATCGATTCCATATTTCGAGCAAACCCGTGGGGCCCTCAAGGTGTCAAAAGCCCAAGGTTAAAGATGGCCTTTATGGCCTGTTTTAATGTAGATGAATTTAAAAAATTCATTTTTGAGAGCACTTTTTTATCGCGGTTTAATTTGCCCCGGAAAAGAATTGAAAGGTTGAAGAAATCTGATGTTGAACTGATGAAGTTTGGTTTTGAATGGACAAAATTTTTTCTTACCGGCACCGGACCGCTCTTTTTGACCAACCTTAAAACAGACCCTCTTTAAAGCATGTTTTCACTATTGCATCCCTTTTAAAAAGTCTCGGTTTTTTTAATTCAGCCACCAAGAATGCCCACCACCGCCCCGGTCATACAGGTGGCCAAGGTGCCGGCAACGATGGAACGAAAACCCAAAGAGACAATTTCATCGCGTCTTTCAGGCGCCATTGTTCCCATACCGCCGATCATAATCCCCAGACTGCCGGGATTGGCAAAACCGCACATGGCATAATCATTAAGCTTTTATGGCTCAAAGCGCCTTGGGTCAGACGGCTCATATCAAGGTAGGCCAGAAATTCATTTAGAATAGTCTTGGTTCCCATAAGAGCACCGGCTACGGGTGCCTCTTTCCAGGGAACACCCATGAGCCATACAACCGGTGCCATCACAAGTCCAAGAAGTCTTTGCAGGGTTACGGGTTGATTGCCGATGTTCGGCAGAAGCCCGAGTATTAGATTGACAAGGTGGACCAGGGCCACGAGAACAATCAGCATGGCAATAATGTTGATCAGAAGCTGGATGCCCTGAGAATGTGTCCCATGATATCGGGAATGACGTTACTCAGAATGCTGGCATAGAGTACCATGACCGTGCCTGCTATTGTGGCCATTCCGGAGGTCATCAATGTGAAGAAAAGCTCTAAAAGCTAAAATAAAACTTGCGCCCGGATATTTTTCAACAAACGGAAGTTTTCCACCACCCAGGTAACCAAACACCATGGATGTTCCGGCGGTAGTAGATTCTTCCAGGGACAGAACGAGTCGATTTAAAGAGACAAAGAAATTTCTGAAAACCGGCAGTTTTAACAGAATTAGTCCCACGACAAGCTGGATTATGATTCCGGCGATGATAATTTTGAAACTAACTTTTGTGCGATTTTCACTGATCAGCCAGGCGATACTCGTGAATACCACCAAACCAGCTATGCTTTGAGCGATCATGGATTGTACCTTGACTACAGCAACGGCAAGATTCGTTCAATGTGCACTTTGATTATACTAAGTATTTTCTGGTATTTTTTGTAGGAACCTCCCATTGGATCTTCGATGGAACTTTTTCGCGTTGCTCTGTCGGGCCAGGCTCCGAGGAGAGCGGCTTTATCTCGATGCCATGGAAAGAAAACCTGAATAAATTTTTTGTGGACCGGTTCCATGCATAGAATCAAATCTGCCTTTAGCAACTCTTCTCTTACCAGCGATCGGGCTCTGTGGGATGAAATATCAAAGCCGTTTTTTTTGCAGACAGCCCGGGCATATTCAGTGGCCGGAGAATCATTCAATCCGTGAATGCCCATGGATGAAACAATTAAATCATCACGTCCCATTTGGTGCCATTTATATCGTAAAAAACCTTCTGCCATGGGACTGCGGCAGATATTTCCCGTACACACAAAAACAATGTTTAACATATTATACACATTAAAGAATTTTTATAGATAAGTCGGCTCGGCTCCAACAATTAAGAAGGCGTAAAACGATTATAAGTTGACTAAAGATCAATATTTTAATATATTTACTGCTTTAGGCACTTTTCCGGTCTGTCCGGAGTTTAACATATAAATATATTTAAAGATAATGAAGAAGACAATATTTTTTTTAAATCGACTTATCAATATATTAACCGATACCGCTTCAAACCTATTCCATGCCACGAAACTTACTTTCAGATGCTCGATTATTCAAAAATTTCTGATGAATTCGACATTAAGTTAAAAAGGCTTACAATCGAACATGGTGTGACTTCAATTCCGCCTTCGGTGTTTTATCATCAAAAAGACAAACATAATGTTCTGCGATTCTATTTTACGAAAAAGAATGAAACTCTGGACAAAGCCGCGGAGAATTTATGCAAGATTTAAAAACAACTATTATCCAGACCGAATTAGTCTGGGAGGATATTGAGGCTAATCTGGCCGGATTTGATAATAAGATTAACGCTATCAAGGATGATACACATCTTATCATTTTGCCGGAAATGTTTACAACCGGTTTCAGTATGAATGCCGCTTCCTTCGCGCAAAACATGACAGGTTCTGCGGTAAAATGGCTGCGAGAAAAATCACGACAAAAAAATGCTGATATTGTTGGAAGTATTATGGTCAGGGAAGACGGCAAATTTTTTAATCGATTGATATGGACAAACCCCCGGGGCGAGATCTTCACTTACGATAAAAGGCACCTGTTTCGCATGGCCGGTGAAGAAAAAGTATACAGTGCCGGTCATCAAAATATTACTGTTGAACTGCGAGGCTGGAAAATCAGACCTTTTATCTGTTATGACCTGCGTTTCCCGGTCTGGACGCGAAATATCGAAAACCGGTATGATGCAGCCATATTTATCGCAAACTGGCCTGAAAGACGCTCATGGCACTGGAAATTACTGCTTCAGGCTCGAGCCGTTGAAAACCAGTGTTATGTTATAGGGGTCAATCGAGTCGGAACCGACGGAAAAGGCCACCCTTACAGCGGTGATTCTTCAGTCATCGATCCCTGGGGTAACATTATCTTTCAAAAGAAGAATAAAGCAATCACATATACGGTCGGGCTGTCCTATGAAACGCTGCAAAAGTCGAGGGAATCGTTTCCTGTGTGGATGGATGCGGATAACAGTCTGATCCGGACACCGTAACTTTAAGTCCGGGCAGAAGTTGTGCTCAGGGCCTACAGCCGGTGGCCAGCATGTGATTGTTCATCAGATATCGAGACGGTTGCAAATTTGTCAAAGATTCTGTTAAACCAAAATTCACCGCCTAGTTATGATGATTATTCCTTGGACACAATCGTCGATTTTGGCGTAATAATTTTTTTTATTTTTGGTTTCGTTTAAAAACGTATTATTAACTTTGACCTTGACGGGCACAATCAGGCAAAGAAAAAGTTGCTGAAATTATTTAATCTGGATGATGAATTTGTTTGATCTTTCTTGTTGATTTCGAATTGAAATCGATACCATCATTAGAATGGCCTGGATTCAAGGTGTAAGGCAGGAAGCATGCATCAGCGGTAGCTACTAAAATTGACACAATAGTTCAGAATAATCTTATCCTATTCAACTCTGATCCAGCACTTGTCTTGTTTTTTTAGCAAGTTCACTTCTAACCACCGGCTTCATGACATATCCATGAATGTCCAACCTAAGAAATGTAATCGTTCGTTTGCTTGCAAATGATTCATATCCTGATTATCCAATAAACATCTTTTTAAGCTCCAAATAAAACAAGGAATTGTACTTTTTCCCAGACCCTTCATCTCTAATCCGCGCATTAAAGCTTGTTGATGTTGACTTAAAAAGTTCATTATTACCATCCTTAATAGTTTGTGAGACGGGCTTCCCAAAATGTCGTTATTATTATCGGAGCATATCTCAATTTCATTTTTATGTTGAAGATTGCCCGGATAAAAAGATGCACGCACACCAGAGCAACCATTTATTTCAGTAGGCTGTAAAAATTCATAGACGCCAAATCAAGAACGGGTTCCGGCATACTCCAGCGATGCCCTGATAAACTCCCGGAATAAGGGATGAGGATTCATGGGCCGCGATTTGAATTCCGGGTGGAATTGGCATCCTAAAAACCAGGGATGGTCCTTGATCTCAATTATTTCAACCAGTTCACCATCGGGCGAACTGCCGCTGATGACAAGCCCATCGTCTTCAAGTCTCTCTTTAAAGGCATTGTTGAATTCATACCGGTGACGGTGCCTTTCCGAAATGCTTGAAACGCCGTATGCCTTATGGGCAAGCGTACCCTCTTTTATATTACAGGGATATGCGCCAAGCCGCATTGTTCCACCCTTGTCTGAAGTTATATCCCGCCTTTGCACGGTTCCGGTCTTGTCATCATACCATTCAACCATCAGGTATATAACAGGATAAGGTGTACTCTCGTCAAACTCCTGGCTGTGGGCGCCCTCCATGCCTGCAACGTTGCGTGCGAACTCCGCAACTGCTACTTGCATACCAAGGCATATGCCAAAAAACGGGAGGTTGTTTTCCCTTGCATGTTTAGCAGCGCATATCTTACCTTCAATCCCGCGGGATCCAAATCCGCCCGGCACAAGCACGCCGTCAACATCGGCAAGAATTTCTCTGCAATTGTTTTCGTCGATCTTTTCCGAATCGACAAACTTGAGGTTTACCCGACAATCATTGGGAATTCCGCCATGCCGAAGCGCCTCATTCAAACTCTTGTACGATTCAATCAGATTTACATACTTCCCGACAATTGCAATGGTAACAGACAATTTAAGTTCTTTGAGCCTCTTGACAATTTCCTCCCATTTATCGAGTTGGGGTGCTCTTGTCCAGATATTGAGCATTTCCACAATTTTCTGATCCAGGCCTTCCTTGTGGAATACCAGGGGAACTTCATAGATACATTCCACATCTTTAGCCGTAATCACCTCATCCACGGTTACATTGCAGAAAAGGGCTATTTTTGACTTGATTTCTTTGGGCAGGTATTTGTTTGTGCGACAGAGGAGAATATCCGGTTGAATACCGATACTGCGGAGCTCCTTCACGCTGTGCTGAGTAGGCTTTGTCTTAACTTCCCCTGCCGTTGCAATATAAGGCACAAGCGTAAGATGGATATACAGGACATTCTCCTTCCCTACATCCGCTTTGAATTGTCTTATAGCTTCCAGAAAAGGGAGGCTTTCTATATCTCCCACAGTTCCGCCGATTTCGACGATGACGACATCTACTGAATCCGCCACAAGTTTGATACTGTCTTTAATTTCATCCGTAATGTGGGGAATTACCTGAACAGTACCACCCAAATAGTCTCCCCTCCGTTCTTTGGTGATGACCGAATGGTAAATTTTTCCGGTGGTAAAATTGTTGTCACGTCCCAAAATGGCGTTGGTAAATCGCTCGTAATGCCCAAGATCCAGATCGGTTTCCGCGCCATCATCAGTGACATAAACTTCCCCGTGTTGGAACGGATTCATGGTTCCCGGATCAACATTAATGTAAGGGTCGAGCTTCTGTATGGTTACGGTAAGCCCGCGGCTTTCCAAGAGTGCTCCGATTGCTGCAGAAGCAAGCCCCTTGCCCAGGGACGAAAGCACGCCACCTGTCACAAATATAAATTTTGTTTCATGATCCATATACCGCCTCAGCTCCAGATTCAGGATCGCAACTTACTCATATAGTTTCTTAAAATCCTCAATTGTCTTTTGAACTTCATTCAGATCCTCTTTATTGCCTTGTTCCTGTTCAGCAGGAGCAATTCGGGGATAGAGTGATCTAAGATGCTCGATATCAAAAAGCTCGTCCGGAAAAGAAGGATTCACCTTGATATGTTGCACATGAATTTCGCGCACAAGAATGCCGGTTGCAAAAAACTCAATACGCATTGGATACCAGGTATTATGCACCTTGCGCCATTCAAAATACCGAACCTCTAAGCTGTTTTCCTGGCTTTGCTCGGCCTTGCCGGTCATTATCCAGCGAAAAGGTCTGAATGTGCCCTTATCCAGCCATACCTGAGGAACCGTTTCGTCCGGATATTGGGTACCCAAAACATACGCCGGTTCGCCCTGAAAGCGCCCCAGACTTGAAACCGTTACATCCACACCAAGAAGGGAAAGCTTGTCCTGAAGCATCTCCCTGGACCTGAAAAGGAGTAAGTCCTTGTAATGATCATAGCGGTTTTTCGATTCATCGGAGGCCTTTTCGTCAATGACTGTCAAGGCCTCGCCTTTTGATAAAATATGAATCCTGTGAACATCTTCAGACAAAGTATCCGAACGGAACATCTCCGGGAAAACATACCTCAAGGTTTCACTGAATTCAACACCGGTCTTTTGCGGACCGTCATCATAAATCACCAGTGTCTGCGAAACCAGAAGGCTTTCGGCCTTCCCAAGATTTTGGGTCATTAGTTCCAGGATATAGGGTCCTGGTAAGACGTAGGCATTTGTAAGGGCATACAAACATGTCAATAGCACAAAGCAGAGAAAAATGACCAAAGATTTGTTCGGGTATTGATGCAAAAGAACCCTACAGTATTTCATCGGCAAACACGGCCCCATCTCCGAGTTCCTCTTCAATTCTCATGAGCTGGTTATACTTGGAGACCCGATCACTGCGGGACATGGAACCGGTTTTTATCTGGCCGCCGTTTACACCAACCACAAAATCTGCAATAAAAGAGTCTCCTGTTTCACCCGATCTGTGAGATATGACCGTGGTGTAACCAACCTGTTTAGCCATGTCAATGGTATCGAGGGTTTCGGTAACCGTCCCGATCTGATTAAGTTTGATCAGAATCGAGTTTGCAATCCCTTTTTCAATCCCTTTCCTGAATATCTTGGGATTGGTTACAAAGATATCATCGCCAACAATCTGGATTGATCCTTCCATCCGGTCAGTCATCAATTCCCAGCCTGTCCAATCCTGCTCGGCAAGACCATCTTCGATACTAAGGATAGGATACTTTTCAACCAAATCTTCATAGTAATCGATAAGCTTTTCGGTATTCAGCTTTTTATTTTCTGATTTTAGGATGTATTTTCCTTTTTTGTAAAACTCGCTTGCAGCAGAATCCAGGGTGATCCCGATATCGCTTCCAGGTTTGTATCCGGCAGATTCAATTGCTCTAATGATGAATTTGATGGCTTCTTCATGGGATTCAAAATCCGGAGCAAATCCGCCTTCATCACCCACGGCAGTGCTGAGCCCTTTGTCTTTAAGTATCTTTTTCAGGCTATGAAACGTTTCTGCTCCCATCCGTACGGCCTGAGTTATGGACTTAGCGCCCACAGGTACAATCATGAACTCCTGTATGTCAAGATTGTTGGCGGCATGCGCTCCCCCGTTTATTATGTTCATCATGGGAAGTGGAAGACATCTTGCATTAATTCCTCCGAGGTATCTGTATAGAGGTAATCCATAGGCCATCGCAGCAGCCCGTGCAGCGGCCATTGATACGCCGAGAATCGCATTTGCTCCCAGCTTAGACTTGTTGGGCGTACCGTCCAGTTCAATCATGAATCTATCCAATGTAACTTGATCTGCTGCATCCATCCCCTGGACAGCAGGCCCAATTTCATCCACCACGTTTTTAACGGCAGTGACAACGCCCTTGCCGCCAAACCGCTTTGATTGTTTATTGCGGAGCTCCAGGGCTTCACGTTTTCCTGTGGAAGCGCCGGAAGGAACTGCCGCACGTCCCACAGCGCCGCAGGAAACAAACACGTCTGCTTCAACTGTGGGATTACCTCTAGAATCGAGTATTTCCCTGGCTTTTACATCAATTATTTCAGTCATGTTTCCCTCCATAAATCGTTATTGGTTATTGTTATAACTAGTGAGAATTTTCCATGTAGAATTTATTCGTCCTTTTTTATACAGCACTCAAGTACCTTCTTCTTTTTGCAACTTGACAAGATAAAAATAAATGTTACTCTTCTGACAATCTTATGTCAAGAAGCGGGAATACTATAACCCCTTTCATTGTTTGATTTTCAATACAAATTTAACGACCGGATTTTTTTCAATTATTATGCAAAACTCAGATTTTTATTCCGATGCACATCTTGTTGTCGCTGCGATAAGGGTTCTTACACACCAGAATTCTACACCTCCTTCTATCGATGAGGTTTGCCGGATCATATCTTTTTCTTTGGAACAAGGCAACTTTACATGCAAAAAGCTCAAAGATATAGGGATTGTTGATGTGGTTGAAGGTGCTTTTGGGACCCGCCTTTTTATTAAAAACCATTTAAAAATAGAAGAAATCCCAAGGGGCAAAAAGGAAGACAAACTGGGGGAAGCGCTTAAGGAATTTCAGAATTCCAAGAAGGATTTTACCCGGGAAATAGAGTCTTTTCAGGCCAAGCAGGCAAAAAAGCAAAAGGATCTTTTTGCGGGACTTGAAAAAAAACTGCAAAAAGAATCAGACAAATAGAGGTATAAATATGCAGCAGCATGAGGAGGCAATTGAAAAATTCCGCGAAGCGGTAAAACAAACACCCGAAAATGCCGAGATATGGTGCAGTTGGGGGGTGGCCCTTGTGGAGTTGCAGCAGTTCGAAGAAGCTGTTGAAAAATTTCAGAAGGCTTTAAAAGTTGAACCTGACTTTGTTCCTGCTCTGTACGGCTGCGGCATTGCATTGATAGCTCTTGGCCGAAAGGAAGAAGCATCTGAGAAATTTAAAAAGGCTAAAGAAATTGCTCCCGATAGTGCAGAAGATTCAAGTTAGTGTAAATCAAGACGGTTGGTAGTCGTCAAACATCCACTCTTTATCAAAAGACGAGGTTAATCATTCCCGGAGTAATGGAGTGTTGGAGTGATGGGGTAATGGAATTTATCCCTGGGATTAAATTGGTAAGGTTCTCACCTTCTTAACGTTGCCATCAGCCGTTTGGGTTCCTTAAAATAACTGAATGCATCAATGATGCTTTTGCAAACAACATTTGAAGCCAGTAAGGTTTCAATGCAAGCGCCCTCTTCTTGAACCAAAGCAATTCCCAAACACGCTTCTTTTAGCATTAATCTATCATTATTCCCGTTACCCATACAAACCGTATGGTCTTTCCCGATAGCCGAAACATACTCAAGTTTGCTATGCGCCTGATTTTGCTTAGATATCTTTACCAGCTTGCAATTAACATTTTCTAATTCACGTTCAACAAATTCATAAGTATCAGCAGTAATTACGTGAAACTCCATATCCTCGGAAAGCTCATTAATAATCTCACGAACCCCGTCAATCAGCTTTCCGTCAACAGCAATAGTCCCATTGTAATCACACACAACATGTTTGATCTCTAATCTTATATGTCCCGGAATATCAATTATCATCATGAGTTCTTTCCTTGTTTGTTCGAATATGACATGAAATACGGGGTTATCTGAGTTTTATGGTATCAAGGTATTCCTTAACGCTACCGATGGTTGCAATGAGCATCCTTGAGCCGGTCATAACCGTGAATACATCATCCATGTTACCGCAGGTCCTGGCAAATTCCGGTCCTATTACAACTGCAGGCTCAGGTGCGTCGGGTTTTTGGGTCATGACAGCTACATACATATCCAGACGCTCTTTTAGCATTTGAAAATAATCAATATTATTGCCGATCATAAGTTCGGTTGTAGTAGATATGCTCTGTGAAAATTCATGAACCGCCTGCCAGTGACTCTCTAATAGCTGATTTTTCTGAGCACCATTTTCCAGATAATAGGATATGCACCAACCGATGCTGATGATTTTCAGTATCTGGAGTTCGTATTCAACCGTGCTCCGTTTGCTGTCAGCCTCTTCCGGCAGGTGTGCCATAAGCATTTTTACGTCCTCACGGTCAATGGCAAAGTTGAACAGATCCTCCCCTGCTTTTTTTTCTTCGGAACGTTCCATTATTCACCTAAAAAAACAAATATTCTATTTTAAGATAATATTACAGAAAAAATTCTGTGTTGACATATTCTGCAATAACAATCAATAAATTACAGAAGATGCTATAGTAAAATTTATGAATATATTGAAATTATTATGTGGAAACCAATGGGATATGTCAAGGACAATAACGGGTTGAAACCAAAGAAAATATTAGATATTACAAGGGAAATACTGATACGCACGTTTTAAGGGAGCAAGGCATCCAGACAACCAAGAGTTCCTTTCGAAAAAAGTTAATGCAGATTTTAGGTGTTAATAAATGGAGAAGGATGTGTCAACTTTAGTAAATATTCTAAAATTAGTCGCTGTACTGGTGGCTGCCATATTGATCGGAAACTGGTTTCTGGCTGAAGTCAAAAAGGCACGCTTAAAGGGCAAACCATGGTATCAGTTTTACTTATCGCCTCCGGGATTGCTGATTATTCTGGCGTTGCTCCTTCCGATGATTATATGGATAGTCAACAGATGACAACCAATCATAAACCCTAAGGGTTATACTGTTAATCTTTCGGATTTTAATGCATAGGCGACAGCAAGCCCTACTATAAACCCCGCTGCCAGATTTGAGGCCAGCGTGATTCCTAAAATCAGCAGTGCAACAAATAAATCCTTCCGCGTTTTCATGTCTATGACGGTCATTGCAAGCTGGCTCCCGGCAAAAATCAACAACACACCTAAAACAGCCATAGGCATCAGGTACACAAGGGAAAGTGCATGAACACCAAAAAAAACGCCAAGAACCAGAAAAAGACTCCCGATGATTAAATTGGAACCGGCGGTGCGTGCACCAAACCGGTAGTGAGCAGCCAATCCGCCGGCACCGTGGCAAAGCGGCATGCCTCCCAGAGCAAAACTTAACAAATTGGCCAAAGCCATACTGATGGTTAAGGCACGATAGGTAACTTTTTTTGAATCCTTGCCAAAGTACTCTTGAGAAAGATCTGCGTTTGCAACAACTGCATTCCCTATGGTCATGGGAAGTTGCGGGAGCACCAGGGCAAAAAACGCAAACGTAAAGTCGGCTTTGGCGGGAAGCCCGAATGGTAATAATTGCGGAAAATAGATGCCTATCTTAAGTTTATCGAGCCCCTCATGGGTGCCAAACACCAGACCCAGGGTGATTCCGCCCAGGATTATTACAAGTCCGGCCGGAAATTTCCTGTTTTCAAGAAGCAGAAGCGTCAAAACACCGCCGATAATTCCAATAATTATTCCAACCGCTATTGGTCCCACATGCTGTAGGGTTAAATATGGTTCTGCCATATGCCGTACCATTTGAAATTTTGAAGAACCTATCATGAATTTGACACCCTGGGCCATTAAAAGGGTACCGGTTGAAAGCTGTACGCCCCTAATGACTGGTTTGGGAGTATATCTGCCGATAAGAGTTATGGCATTTGTTCCTCCGATTATCAAAAGAAACAGACCCATCAGGGCGGCTGAAGCCAGAATCTGGGAGGGCGTCATTGCAGTTGCAATGGCATAGGCACCGATGACCTTCATCGGCTGAACAGGAACCGTGATCCCATAGTATACTCCTGAGAAGATGAAAAAAATACCGATGGAAATAAACATGCCCATCGGGTTCAAGCCGTTTATCAGGATCATTCCGATGGCTATAGGGAGAAGGGTTCCAAGATCTCCGAGGGAGCCTGCAATTTCCATTCGATCAAATCGGTAACGTGGACTCATCAGCAAACTCCTTAAGGATTCATATGTAATAAAGAAATTTGTCTCTTATGTCTTTTGTCATTCGAGTCTATCTCAGAGATATCAGAAATGGCTACAATAGATACTTAATTATTAAAAACCCGGCAACAAGAAGAACTATAAATGTGATGGCAAGAATGTTAAAATGTTTATCAATAAAAACCTGAATGCCGGGGCCGAAAATATAAATGAGCCCACCAACCAGAAAAAATCGTGCAGATCGAGATACAATGGATGTGATTAAAAATACCGAGAAATTGATATTAAATGCACCGGCCGAAATCGTGAACACCTTGTAAGGTATGGGAGTAAATCCGGCTATTCCGACCGCCCATGCATCGTATTTATTGTAGAGGGTTTCGATGTATTCAACCTTTGGTGTCAGGCCATAAAAGTCTACAATACGATTCCCGATCGAAGACATAAACTGCCATCCGATCAGATAGCCGAAGCATCCGCCGAGTACGGATCCGGCTGAGCATATTAATGCATATTTCAAAGACTTTCTGGGGATGGCCACAGCCAGCGCTATAAGAAGTATGTCAGGGGGTATTGGGAAAAAAGAGGACTCACTAAAGGCCAGCAGAAATAATGCCCATGATCCGTAAGGTGTTTCTGCCCAGTGGAGAACCCAGTTGTAAAGGCGACGAAGCATTAATTATTCTCTCCATCCATATTCACCCACAAGTTTGACAAATCTGCACCCACCTAAATTGGTCTTGTGAATGCCATGTTCATCCTTATAAAGTTTTATCAGTTCCTGGGAGTACTGGTCTCCGACAGGTATCACCATACGTCCCCCCACAGCAAGCTGGCTTACAAGGGGTTTAGGAATTCCCGGAGAACCCGCAGTAACAATAATACCATCAAAAGGGCTTTCATCTATCCATCCGGCAGTGCCGTCGGAATATTTGGTTACAATATTGTGATAATGAAGCTTGTCAAACAGTTTGCGGCAATTTATAAACAGAGGGTGTATTTTCTCGATGGTATAAACGCGAAACACAATTTCCGCAAGAATTGCAGCCTGATATCCTGATCCTGTTCCTATTTCAAGTATCCTGTCTTCTTCGTCTGGCTGCAGTGCCTGGGTCATCTCTGCAACGATATACGGCTGTGAGATGGTCTGCTTATCTCCGATGGGAAGCGGAAAATCACCATAGGCCTGATCTCTTAAGGCTTCACTTACAAAAAGGTGCCTCGGAACCTTACGCATGGCTGAAAGGACTTTGGGATCAGTTACCCCGCGTGCTTCAATCTGCCTTCTAACCATCTCTTCCCGCTGACGCTTATATTTTATGGAATTTTCGTCCAAAATAAAAAACCTCTAAATCGATGCAATGAATTGAAACGCACATATTTGCAATTTTAGATACCATGCATGTATCTTGTATTTCGATAATTGGATTTTCTATCAAATCAGAGGGGTTACGTCAAGAACTTAGAACTTGAAACATAAAAAGCTTATTCTCATGGATTACGAACAGATGCCATGTGTTAAAATATATGTTGCCTGTTCAATATATATTAATAAAAAAAGCTTGATTTTTCAGTAAGATGTTACATAATCGGATAAAGCCCGGCAGCAAATACAAAGTATAAGTTGCTAAGCAAAAAACCTAAGGCTATGCAATTTGGCCGAACTCTAGATAGCCACCGGATAGGATAAATCAAAGGGGCCAAATGAACAGTACAAGACATCTGATATTTTCGGTTTTCTTAATAGTATTTATCATTATTCTGGGTGTAACAGGATATATGATGATCGAGGGTTGGAACCTTTTAGATGCCTTGTATATGACCGTCGAAACGCTTACCACTGTGGGATATAACGAAGTACATGAGATGACCAGAATGGGACGGATTTTTACTATTTTGCTCATCTGTATCGGCGTGGCTTTCTTTTTGTATGTTGCCGGCGCTGTTGTCCAGTTCATGGTTGAAGGCCGAATCAGAACCATATTAGGGAGGAGAAGATTGGATAAAAAAATTGATCGATTAAAAAACCATTATATTATTTGTGGATATGGGCGTATCGGCAAGGTTCTTTGCAAAATGTTATTAAGGAAGCCGTTTGACCTGGTCGTTGTTGAGAAGGACCCGGAGCTTATCCCGGGAATGGATGCAGATAAAATTCTCTATGTGTCAGGTGATGCAACGAATGAAGAAAATCTGCTTAAAGCAGGAATGAAGCGTGCTAAAGGGCTGATTGCTGCTCTGGCTACGGATACGGCAAATGTTTTCCTGGTGCTGACAGCCAGACAACTTAACCCCGATCTCTATATCATTGCAAGGGCAAGTAGTAACGATTCAAAGAATAAATTGCATGCCGCAGGCGCCAACAAGGTAGAATTACCATACGATATGGGTGCTGTGAGCATGGCACAGCGGATCATCCGTCCAACCGTGACAAATTTTCTGGAACTTGCCTTTACTCACAGGCGCAAAGATATTCAGATGGAAGAAATGCCGGTCCACTCTTCCTCTGATCTTGTAAATGTCATGCTGAAAGATTCAGGAATCAGGCAACAATTCAACCTGATAATCATTGCGATAAAAAAGCTTGATGGGAATATGTTGTTTAATCCTTCTTTTGAGACGGTTATCGAGGGCGGAGATACCGTAATAGCCGTGGGGCAGGAAAATAATCTTCAACAACTGGAAAAGATATTGAATCCGGGAAGACAAGAGTTGGCTTAGCGGTTATATTTTGTAGATAATTCTTTTTTCGGTAATTATAATATCCACATACCTGTCATGGGATTCCATTTGAACCTGGGGGATTATCTGGTTCTCAAAAGCAAGAGCAACCTTTCTTGTGGTGATCGACAGTTTTGGAATAAGTCGGTCATAATATCCATCACCGGATCCTATTCTCCCTCCCTTTTCATCAAATGCAACACCTGGAATTATTGCAATGTCGATACATTCGATCGGCACAACGTTGCAACTGCTCGAGTCCGGCTCCAGGATACCTCTGGGACCAGGCGTTAAATCAGCATCCAGGTTGTCGATTTTCATCAATTTCATTTCATGTTTTGTTGCGTCAAAGGCAGGAAGAATGACAATTTTGTTGTAGTTAAAACATCTTTCTATTATTTTTAGGGTATTAACTTCGCTGGTGCTGCTTATATAAAGTAATACAATATTTGATTCCAAAAAGTTGGCAAATTCAAAAAGACGGCTTTCTATTCTTGTAATTTTTTCTTCAATTTCGTTGACTGAAAGTGCAGCCAGTGTTTTTGCTATTTTATTTCGTATTTCATCTTTTGTTTCTCGAATTTCCTCCATAAGTATTCTCCCGGACAGATATTTAGAATATTATTTACTATATACAAACATTGACGAATAATGTCAACTCACAATAATTATTGACTATATGGCTTGCCCGTGATACGATTCCCTAAAACTTTTTCAAAATATAGCTGCCTGCATTATTAACCTCAACAATCCGGTCAGATGAGATGCAGGCTTTGTAATTTTGTTAAAAGAATATAGGAATTGTTGTGCTAGAAATCAAGTTTGTGAGACAAAACCTTCCTGAAATTGAAAAAGCGCTTTCAAGGCGAGGAGAAACAGCAGACCTTGAAATTTTTAAACAATGTGATGCCGAACGCAAGGCCCTTCTTCTTGAGATCGAAAACCTTAGACATCGCCGCAATGTGGTTTCCGAACAGATAGCGGCGATGAAAAAAGATGGCCAAGATGCAGATAATCTTGTGACTCAGATGCGTGAGGTTGCCAACAAGATCAAAGCGCTGGATCATGATTTGTCGGAAAGTGAAAATAACGTAAGACAAATCCATTTGGGGTTGCCGAATATACCCCATAAATCGGTTCCGGCAGGAAAGGACAGTTCTGAAAATCCTGTTTTAAAACAGATCGGCACACCGCCTGATTTTGATTTTGAGCCCCTGCCTCACTGGACATTAGGTAAAAAACTCAAGATCTTAGATTTCGAGACAGCAGCTAAAATTACCGGTGCCCGTTTTCCCCTTTATTTAGGTAACGGCGCTAGACTGGAAAGAGCGCTTATCAATTTTATGCTTGATATTCATACTACAAAACATGGTTATAAAGAGATACTGCCGCCTTTTATTGTGAACCGCAACAGCATGACAAACACCGGTCAACTTCCAAAGTTCGAGGAAGACCTTTTCAAGCTTGAAGGGTGGGATTATTTCCTTGTACCCACGGCTGAAGTTCCGGTAACCAACATCCATAAGGGTGAAATTTTAAATGAGGAACTGCTGCCGATTTTCTACACGGCGTATACCCCCTGTTTTCGTTCGGAAGCGGGTTCCTATGGAAAGGATACGAGAGGATTGATCCGGCAGCACCAGTTCAACAAGGTGGAGTTGGTTAAATTCACTAAGCCGGAAACATCTTATGATGAGCTTGAAACACTTTTAAGCCATGCTGAAACTATTTTAAAAATTCTCGGACTTCCTTATCAGGTTGTCAATCTTTGTACCGGCGACCTGGGCTTTTCCGCAGCAAAAACTTATGATATTGAAGTCTGGATGCCAGCGCAAGATGTTTACAGAGAAATCTCATCGTGCAGTAATTTTGAGAGCTTTCAGGCCAGGCGCGCCAATATCCGGTTTAAAAGAAAAGGTAAAAAGGGTACCGAACTTGTACATACCCTCAACGGATCCGGACTTGCTGTCGGACGAACGGTCGCCGCCTTATTTGAAAATTTCCAGCAGGCTGACGGGTCCGTTCTTATTCCCGAAGCCCTGAG
>JAUWLP010000171.1 GCA_030613575.1 Desulfobacteraceae bacterium | reverse complement strand
CTTGACAAGGGATATCGGTTTTAACCCTTTTAGATCACATTGTGGAATCCAACCTACTGTAGAGTTTGAAATATAAAAACAATTCTGCCCCTTAAAAGGTCCATCTTTGACTATCCAACCCTATTGTACGGCAATTTTCTTACCTGCAAGTCTTTTTGCATCGATATTGTAATTCATCTTTTCTGATGGCTGCAATATAGCTTCATAAAACATGAAAAAATTTTCTCACAAAAAATAAAGGACACTCCCTCATATTTTGGGGAATGCCCTTTTTTCTAATTAAAACTGCAAGTTAAACTACAGTGACATTTGCTGCAGCAGGACCTTTTTGACCCTGCTCAATGTCAAAGCTAACACTGTCGCCTTCATCAAGAGACTTAAAACCGGTTGCATTGATTCCTGAATGATGAACAAATACATCCGGACCATCTTCCTGCTCAATGAAGCCATATCCTTTGCTGCCATTAAACCATTTTACAATTCCATCAGCCATAGTGACACCCCCCTTTCAAAAAAATTCTCATAGTTCCAGACTTCAGGTTGCCACTTTGACAAATGGAGCCTTCCTTTAGAACGAAACCGGTCCGCCAATTAAGAGCAGGCCTTTATTGATTATCTTAATAATAATATCTTTTTTGAGAAAAATCAAGCGGATTATACAGTCATTTTTTTTAGCGGAGGATCTTGATCAATTTGAATTTTGACATCTGCTCTTTAATGTTATATTCACGCTATATTATTTTGATTTCGGAAAAATCCGATTTTTGCCTTGAGTGACACAAATGGTCGAAAAAATAAAGTTTTTATCAGAAAATTATGAGATAGAAGGGCTGCTTAACAAAAGAGACAAGAATAAGGGGGTTGTGGTTACCCATCCTCATCCGCTCTACGGCGGAGATATGTATAATCTGGTGGTTGAAACCATCGTGCATGTCTATAATATAAAAGGATATTCAACATTAAAGTTTAATTTCAGGGGGGTTGGTAAAAGCCGGGGGCAATATGATAATGGCGTAGGCGAGCAGAAGGACGTTTTGGCCGCCCTCTCATTTCTTGCTGATATGGGGATGGAAAGAATAGCTCTTGCCGGGTATTCATTCGGCGCCTGGGTAAACGCACATGCCGTTATTCAGGAGGATATTTTTGTGGAGAATATGGCGATGGTTTCACCTCCGGTAGGGTTTATGGATTTTCGCGAAATAGGCGCGATGGACGTTTTAAAGTTTGTTATAACCGGCAACCGGGATGACATTGCACCAGCGGATGCTGTAAAAAAAATGCTCCCCACATGGAACCCCGATGCCCGCTTTGAAATTGTCGACGGTGCTGATCATTTCTACGGAGGATATCTTGGTCAGCTTGAATCTGTCTTGTCTTCTTGTATTTAGTCGTTTGAAATCGATTTGTTTCAAAGAACTAAACTATTACGAAGATAGTATTACCTTTATGAAGTAAATGTTGTATCGTCATGAGTCTTGAAAAAAACAAGAGGCTTTTATGGATTCTTTTGCTGCTTGGATTTTTATTTTTTTTATCTTGCAGTTTTTTTAAGACGACCTACAAAATCACAAAGTATACAGTAAAAACAACATATAAGGTGACGAAAGGTGTCGGAAAAGTAGTATATAAAATAGGCAAATTTACTTTTGTCGTAGTTATGGCTCCCTTAAGCTGGCCGTTAACACATGAGGAGATCGAGTCTATCGATGATTTGTCCCCAAAAGATGCGATTCGGCAGGGTCGTGTCAAGAGATCACCTTATGTGGTAAGAGGTAAAAGGTATGTTCCCATGTCTTTAAAAAAAGCCAGCAGTTACCGGCAAAAAGGGATCGCTTCCTGGTACGGGTATGAGACTCTTCGGCAAAAAGGAGGGCACATGACAGCAAACGGCGAAGCTTTTGATCCCAAAGGACTTAATGCCGCCCATAAATATTTGCCGCTTCCGACATACGTTAAGGTTACAAATCTGGAAAATAATAGAATGATCATCGTTCGAGTAAATGATCGAGGTCCTTTTGTAAAAGACAGGATTATCGACCTTAGCGCCGGTGCAGCTAAAAAACTGGGGTTTTATAAAAAAGGAACCACTAAGGTTTTGGTAGAAACTATCCAAATCGAAGGTTGACGGCTTCGTAAAAAGTCGTCACCCCGGCGAAAGCCGGGGTCCAGGTCAGTTATAAGTTTCTGAAAACACTGGATTCCGGCTTGGCTGTCATCCCGGACCCCGATCCGGGACGGAATGACAAAAAATGATGTTTTTTGACTTTTTACGAGACCGGCAGGGTTAGAGGAGTGAACCATAAATGCGATGGAAATGGATACTCGGTATTGCTGTTTTCCTTGTTGTTGCGGTTATCGTAGCGACATACGCAATCCTGTCAAGCTATGATTTTAACGATTTAAAACCTCAGATTGCCCGGATGGTCAAGGATACCACCGGTCGTGAGCTTTTTCTGGGAGGTGATCTGGAGCTTGAAATCGGCTTAACTCCAACCCTGGTTATAGAGGATGTGAGTTTCCAGAATGTGTCATGGGGTTCACGGCCTGAGCTAGTCAAAATCAGGCGTTTGGAGGTTCAGGTTGCTGTCCTTCCTCTGCTCAGAAGGGTTGTTCAGGTCAAACGGTTGGTCCTGGTGGAGCCCGACATATTAATTGAGACCAACAGTGCAGGCAAATCGAACCTCAAATTTGAAACCATAAAAAAGAGGAAGGCTGCAAAATCGGTGGCAGAGGCACCAGCTCATGGCAAATCAATTTTGTCTGCGCTAATCTTCAACAAGATTCGGATCGAAAAGGGACGACTGGCCTTCAAAGACGGTCAATCAGGCCGGGCCTACACTGTGACTCTGGAAAGAGCCACGGCTGTTACAAGGATTGATGGGTCTGTTGCTTTGAAGCTCAAAGGAGGATACAACAGGAAGCCTTTCCAGGTTAAAGCAACCCTGGGCCCACTGGCCGCGTTGACCGATCCTGATAAAACATGGCCGGTCAAGCTGACATCCCAAATTGCCGGTTCAACGGTCACGATTGACGGTGCCGCAAGAGACCCCATAAAGGGTAAAGGTCTCGCTATCACGGTTACGGGAACCGGCCGATCCATTCCCGAGATT
The DNA here is from genome assembly GCA_030613575.1 of Desulfobacteraceae bacterium. Taxonomy (GTDB): domain Bacteria; phylum Desulfobacterota; class Desulfobacteria; order Desulfobacterales; family UBA11574; genus S5133MH16. The sequence continues at coordinate 2,103 of JAUWLP010000171.1, read as the reverse complement.
TTAAAGCAGTATAATATAACCTATATTCCGGATTTAGGGCCTTTTGATGTGACGGCCAAACTCACTGACCCGGAGGGCAGGCTGGGACTAGAAGACATTGACCTCAAGGTGGGCACTGAAGCGATGGTCAAAACAAGGTTCACGGGCGCCGTCGAGAATATCACAGCCATAAAGGGAATGAATCTTAGGTTTGATATTCGAGGCAAAGATCTTGCAAACCTGGAAAAGATTACCGGTAAGCCCATGCCTTTGAACGGCCCTTTTTTTGTCTCGGGCAATGCCGTGGCCCTTTCGGCAAAATCTTACAAGATTTCTGACCTCAAGGCTTTAATCCAAGAGAGCGATCTAAATGGATCACTGGAAATAAACCTGGCCGGCAAAAAGCCACGGATAACGGCGGATCTGTCATCACAAAAACTCGATTTGCGTCCCCTGTTGTCAAAAAAAGAGAGCAAGACCGGCGAGCCGGAAAAGGATTCTGCCGAACTTCCTCCCAGAAAGGGCAAAGTCTTTCCCGATACCCCTTTGCGTCTGGAAGTGTTGAAGCAGGTGGACGCAGAAATTGAACTTAATGCAAAACAACTCTTGCTGCCACTATTGTTCCTCAGTGACACTACCGCGCATGTGGTCCTCGAGGATGGACACCTTACCGTGGCCCCCCTGAAATTAGTCATGGGTGGCGGCACACTTGACGGCCACTTTGATCTTAATGTCCAGGGCAAAGCGGCCCAAGTGGCCACGGCACTCAAAATCGACCAGTACGAGCTTGGCAGTATGCTCAAAAAGCTGGGTATTAATGACTCGCTCCAAGGTAATATGGATATGGACTTCGACCTCAAAAGCCGGGGAAGCTCCATAGCAGAACTTATGTCCGGATTAAATGGGAAAACCATGATGGTCATGGGCGATGGGAGCATCAACCTAAAAGCCGTCAAACTCCTGGGAACCGATCTGAGTTCCGGCCTTTTGCGGTTGCTTAATCCCTTGAAAAAGGAGGAAAAATACGCCAAAATCAACTGTTTTGCCGGTGGATTTGACATAAAAAACGGACTGGCGCAAAGCAGTGCACTGATATTAGATACCAGTCAGGTGCGTGTGTTCGGGTATGGTAAAATCGATCTTAAGACAGAGGAAATTGATCTGTCATTCAAGCCGTCTCCCAAAAAAGGAGTCGGAATCAATGGCCTGGCTAAGTTCACCCTGAGTTTTGGTGAGTTAACAAGAGCACTCAAGTTTAAGGGAACCCTTTCAAATCCTTCTCTATCTATCGATCCCACCGGATCAATCATTACCCTGGGAAAGGCGATCGGCGGCGTGGCTCTGTTTGGACCTTTTGGTGTTGCTGCAGTTCTGGCCAACGGCCAATTGGGCGATAAGAACACATGTGTTGCCATTATTGAAGCTGCTAAAAAAGAGTTTCAGAAGTCTGAAGCTGAGAAATCCGAAGAGAAAAAGAGCGTGATCCAAAAGACAACTGAGGGCATAGGCAGCGGACTCAAAAAGCTGTTGGGCCAATAGATGCAATGGCTCTCTTGCTTGTATTGTTTATCCTAAAAGTTTTTGCTAAAGGCTAAAGAAAGATTTGTTAAGTGGGCCCGGATATTTCACGTTGTAACTTCAGATGAATTCGTAAAAAATCGAATTCATCTGAATAAATCAGGATGGGCGTTTTATGTCTGTATTTTGTAAAAAGATAATCAGCACCGGACTTTTTAGAATCATTTTATTGCCTGTATCGTTTTATATCAGTCTGTGCATTATATTCCTTTCCGGATGTTCTTTTTTTATCTCATCAGCCACTATCGATATGACCGAAAACCTGTCCCAGGCCATCCTGAATAACAATGACCTGGCCACTGTTAAAGCCGGTAGCCCGGCATACCTGTTGATGGTTGACAGTATGCTTTACCGCGAGCCGGACAACGAATCTTTACTTCGTGCGGCAGCAGACATATATACCGCTTATACCGATGTGTTCGTTAAAGACAGGCTAAGGGCTAAGAAACTGACCGATAAGGCGCTCGATTACGCTTTGCGCGCCATTTGTGTTCGCAGGTCAGATGCGTGTTCATTCCGGCAGAGTAATTTTCAGGAATTTGAGAA
>JAUWLP010000021.1 GCA_030613575.1 Desulfobacteraceae bacterium | reverse complement strand
CATATCCAGGGCGATTTGGCCTGCCTTGGTCCATGTTAATTCCACATCGTCATTTTTTTCTAAAGCTGAAGCCAATTCGAACAAAGACTTCCTGTACGGTGTTACCAGTAATAATCTAATCATATCCCTCCTCCTGAACCGGTGAAAACCGGATTATTTGAATGCGATTTTTTTCAACGGAATAAAATACAGACCTCGTAATTTAACGTCTCGGAAATTCTACAACTTCTTGAAAATACAAGTTTATTAATGGCAACCTGTTTATGCCATCAGAGTGGAAGAATGGAATGCTGGAATATTGGGGATAAAGGCGGAAATAAACCATTTTAATTGTAAAAAACTCCTTCAAACCCATCATTCCATTACTCCATAATTCCATTATTCCAATTGGGGCGAAGCCCCTAAGTTCAATTAATAGAATACCTTAACTTTAGTTCACTTTAGGCACTTTACACTTTTGCACACATAGAGTGAATAAACCAAGTTATATATACGTTACCGTATTTAAGAATACATGTGCCTAGCGGTCTTGGAAAACGGCAGAAAAAATATCTTTTGCAGATACCGCTCCTTCTCGCAGAATTCTTGGGGAACTTGCGGTAACATCGACGACGGTTGAGCCTATGCCACCTTTTAGGGCCCCAACGTCGAGTATAAGATCAAGTTTATATATAATTTTAGGATCAAGATCCGAAACCAGTGAACATCCGGAATAGCCTGTAATGTTAGCACTTGTGGCGGTTATAGGGCCTTGAACAGCATTTGTCAGGGCTAAAGCGACCGGATGTTCCGGCATGCGCACCCCGATTCTGTCTGTACCTGCAGTAAGATTTACCGGCAGGGTATCCCCTGCCTTAAAAACAATGGTGACTGCACCCGGCCAGAAGCGTTCCATAATGCGTGTCGCTGCATAAGGAACATTTCGCACCAGTCGGGTAAGATCATATTGTTTATTTATCAGCACTAGAAGCGGTTTATCTTCAGGCCGCCGTTTTATCTCAAAGACTCTATTCACGGCATCAGTGTTAAAGGCATCTGCCCCCAGCCCGTAGAGGTGCCTTGTAGGAAAAGAAATAACCCCGCCGTTTATAATTACAAGGGCTGCCTCGTTGATTAGATCATGTCTGAGGTTTAACGGGTCTACTTGAAGAATCTTTGGGCTTCTTTGCTTTTTGATCAACCTGTTTTGCAAGTTCCTCTTTAAATGCTTTAAGCATTTTTGTAAGTTTTTGATCCGACAGAGCAAGTATCTGCACTGCCAGGATACCCGCATTTCGTGCACCCGGTTTTCCGATGGATACAGTTGCTACAGGGATACCCGGAGGCATCTGAACCGTAGAAAGAAGGGAATCGAATCCTTGAAGGCAGGAAGAATCTATTGGAACGCCAATGACGGGAAGCCAAGTAAAGGCCGCCATAGTCCCTGCCAGATGGGCTGCGTGTCCGGCCCCGGCAACAATAACTTTTATCCCCCGCTTATGTGCAAAAGATGCAAATTCAGCTGCCCTTTTGGGACTCCTGTGCGCTGATGCAACCGTCATCTCATAGGACACCCCGAATTTTTTTAAAACCGAAGCGGTTTCTTCCATAATTTCAAAGTCGGAATCACTTCCCATTACAATTCCAACTTCAGGGGGCCGGTCAAGTTCTTTTAAAGTCTCCTTTCCTGTTTCCAAAGACACCTCCTTTGTTAAAGCCTTGGAGAACCCCTCCTTCGGGTGTGGACGTTTCCCTATTTCAGGATATGTTTGCGAGGTTTTCTATAAGATTCTGTTTTTTCTGATCAAGTTCCTTGCGGCTGATACAAGCACCTTTTAATCCGCCGTTTAACGCAATTTCTGAAAGGTAATATTTCCCATCATCAGTAATCTGGAGATCTATGTGGGCATAGGGGAATTTGCCCTGTTCCATGGCAGCACGACAAAATTTTTCTATATCCTTGTCCAAGACATAGGGGTAATTTTCACCGCCCATTGATATATTCATCCTGAAGTTATTGGGATTGTGTCTGACATAAGCTTCGACGTAATCTCCTGCAATGATTGCGCGTACATCAGTGAAGTTTTCCAAAAAGGGCTGAATAGCAAAAGGATATGATGATTCAGAAAGAGCCATGAAGCTGTATACGGTTTCAATAGTATCCCACTTGCGTATGCCATAACCGCAGTGCAGGCGGTCCTCCTTGGTTACTACAGAAGCGATTCCAAGCATGTTATATTTATTGATAATATTTATCAGATCCACTCGTCGCGTAATAACGAATGTATGGGGCAACATCCATTTTTTTAAAACAAGGGCCTGGGCGGCCTTGGAACGGTTTAATGTTTGTGAAAGAGCGGATGGGAAACAGGAGACGCCTCGTTCAAGAAGATCGATCAGTACAGACTGTTTTAAGTGCTTGTAGGTCAGCATGCCCAGGAAAATATCCCCGGAGCCAAGGTCATAATATCGTGCCTTGAGTTCCTTGCTGCTTCTGACAATCATTGAATCACCTGCTGCTTTTGTGCTCCTCCATACTTAATTCGATCAACCGGTCAAGAAGCCCGCTGAAAGAAATGCCCGCAGCTCCGGCAGCAAGAGGCAACAGACTCGTTGCAGTCATGCCGGGTATGGTGTTTGTCTCGAGGACAAAGAAATCTTGACCTTTGAGAATCATGTCGGTTCGGCTGTATCCTTTACAGAAAAGAGCTTTATGCGCTATTTTAGATAGTGCTTGTGCCTTTTTGGTCAATGCATCATCAATACGAGCCGGGCATATTTCCTGTGTCGCACCTGCTGTATACTTTGCTTTGTAGTCAAAAAAATCATAGGACTTATCCGGAATTATCTCTATGATAGGCAAAGCTTCTATCTTGTCATTACCAATAACGCCGCCGGTTAGCTCGATACCATCAATATATGCCTCTATTAAAACAGTAGCATCATGAGCAAAGGCTTCATCAACAGCATCATTTAATAAATCTATCGATTTGACAATGGAAATCCCTACACTTGAACCGCTGCCAGCCGGCTTTACAACCAGGGGAAGACCCAGCCGCTTTGCACACTTTTCCGGATTTAAGACGTCATTGCGTTTTATAACCATGTAAGGCGGAACGCGGAGGCCGGATTTTTCGTAAAGCTGCTTGGAAACCAGCTTATTCATTCCTATGGCACTCCCGAGAACGCCCGACCCCTGATAAGGAATTTCAAGAAGGTCCAGTAGCCCCTGAATCGTACCGTCCTCACCCATGGGCCCGTGAAGAATTATAAGTGCGGCATCAATTTTAGGTGCATCCGCCACCAGTCGCGAAATATCTATTTTTGGATCATAGCGGATGATATCGTACTTTTCACTATCAAGAGCCTCATAGACCTGGTTGCCGCTGGAAATAGAAACTTCGCGTTCGGAAGATATACCACCGGAAAGAAGAGCAAGGGTCAGTTTTTTCATCGGCTTTCCTTTCAGTTTGTTAAATGCTGATGTGCGTAGATTTTAATCAACGATATTTTTATGACTTGAGAATTTGTTCTTTTAATTTGTTATATTCATCAAGGGTAATAAGGTTGTTTTCAAGCAGGCGGACAAGTTCAGAAAATTCCCTGTTGTGAATTACATCCGGGTCTTCTAGTTGCTTAAATTGTTCGGATGAAGCGCTATCCAAAGCAGCCGGGTCACTTGAACTGCTGATTTTTAAAGATGCAAGTCCACCTAATAAATTGACTTCAACTGTTCTACCGCCAAACCGATGAGAGTTAAGCATCTCCCGAAGTGTCTTACCTTCCATTTTCATGCGCTTATAAAAATGATAGGCTGAAGCAACTATGGCAGCAGTACCGCCAATAAAAATCCATATCATGTAATTTATAATACCACGGAAAAAAATGACAAGCAGGACCAATCCCGCAATCAAAACAACATGGAGAACAAGAATAAAATAGGCCATCAAGATACTTTTAAGATGCCCTTCCTCTTTTTCTTTTTTCTTTAACGCCATAATTATACGTCTCGGAATTTATATTCAGCCATAAGCCGGGAAAATAAAGGAATTTTTAGGCTTAAATTTAACAATACGGTACATGAATTCGACATTTTAGTAAAGGGATCAAGTCGACATTTTAATTTCAGCAAGTTTTAGAATTTCCAAATCGTTCTACCAATTTTTCCGTATATACCTGGGGCATTTCATGGGCAATTGATGTGTTTCGGATTGAGTTTAACTTCATGATTAAAAAGTTCATTTTTTTTAATATACGGTATTTTTCAGAAGTCTCCTGCATCCCCACCAACAGGTCTTCCGTCTGTTCAATCTCCTTTTTCAATTCAACCTCAGGTGGTACACAATCTGCATTTTTTAGTATTTTATAGGCCAGACGCAGTTCTTCCGAAACAAAACTGTTATCCTCAAACGCCAGGGGCTTGCCGGTACCGAGCAGGTTTTCAAATTCGCCCCTTTTCTGGGCTGTTAGAATCCGTTCTTCAACAATTTTTTCAAAACCGCAAAGCATAGCCGAACTCTTTTTTCTTTTTTCAACAAAAAGGTGCGTTACTTTAATAGTATAGGAATTTCCTTTTTTGGACACAGATGAACACAGATTATCAAGATTCTTAAATTGCAAAATAACAATATTATCTGTGTATATCTGCGAAAATCTGCGTCCTATTTAACTTAAGAACGGTATAATACAACCGGCACTATCTTTTCAAGCCATAAAACAGTAAAAAAGAAAAAAGGCCCCTATGATAATATCAGAGACCTAATTTCAATAAAAGCTGGTGGCGATGCAGGGAATCGAACCCCGGACACTGCGGATATGAGCCGCATGCTCTGACCGTCTGAGCTACATCGCCCTGATAAACCTCAAGATTTTTCAAACACGAAATCAATAAGCCGTTGTGTTGTATCAAAATTTTTTAATATATTTATACAACAGCCTTTTAAATTTTTGAATCGAATCCTTTAACAGCTTACTTTTATTTAGTCAAGTTATAAAATCGCTTTGCGATTTAACACAAATTTAAGACATCGATTATCCTGGAACGGATCCCTCCGCCTCAATAGCAAATTCTTCCAGATTGTCAGGCAAATTGGCGAATACAATCATAAACGGCAGCTCTTGGCCGGGTTTAACCCTCATATTCGATTTATTATCGCCAAGGCGATTTGATAATCGCTTTTTAATAGCTCCAAGCTTCAGGTTAGAAAGTTCAATATCTGACAGAACATTACCGCAAAAAACTGTATCTTTCTGAACAAGAACTTTCCCTTTTGTATACAGTTTCCCGTTTACCCTGATATAACTGCGGACATCTGAATATCCATTTTTTATTCTACCTGTTATCACAAAAAGCTTTCCTGCTTTTTTATTTTTCACAAATGTGCTATCAACATCTAAAGTATTTATCTTGAGGTTGCCGGCAGGGTCAGAAATTTGGGGTTTAAGATAATCGCTGACAAACGGGATTTTAATATTCATAAAGTCAAGCAAAACGTAAATGCCGTAACAACCGCCTCCCAAAAGCACTAAGATCAGCAAAGCAATTAACGGTTTGCTAATCCGTTTTTTCATGGCAGGCTTTGTTTTCGCCACCACCGGTTGCACATCGGCAATCTCCTCTTCTGATAGATCATCCTGACCGATATCTTCAAATGCAAATTTTTGCTCTGTCTCTTCTGTTTCAGAAGATTCGACGGTTTCGGGTTCATCAACCTCCTCTTCAGCCTCCTCTTCAGCCTCCTCTTCAGCCTCTTCTTCTGTTTCAAACATCCTTTCTATATCTGACAAATCAACCTCTTCCAACTCTTCAGATTCGACACTCGCCTCAACATCTTCAGGAGCCTTTTCAATCTCGGGTTCCGCCCCCATATCTAATTCAAGCTCAACCTCATCTGGCTCGTCTTTCTCCTCAGTTTCATGTTCTTCTAAATCGAGCAACTCCTCTATGTCTGACAGATCGAGTTCATCCGGTTCCTCGAGCTTGGCTTTTTCCTCGACATCCTCAGGTGCCTCTTCAGGTTCGGGCGCAAGATCCAGGTCCAGATCGAAATCTTCAATGGCTTCATCAGCATAGCCTTCTTTTTCCGGAACTTCCGTTACATCCAGCAGCTCTTCCATATCTGACAGATCGAGTTCATCCGGTTCCTCGAGCTTGGCTTCTTCCTCGATATCATCAGGTGTCTCTTCAGGTTCGGGCTCCAGATCCAGGTCCAGATCGAAATCTTCCATGGCCTCGTCAGTATCGCCTTCTTTTTCCGGGATTTCTTCTTCTGCAAACAACTTTTCCAGGTCCGGCAAATCAAGTTCACCGGGCCCTGAGTCATCCAATTGGCCGGTTTCAGGGTCTTCAGTCACTTGTTTGAGTTCAAGGTCCGATATAATTTCATTCGGTTTTTCAGCTTCTTTTGGGGGCGCAGGTGGATAGGCGATAAAAACTTCTTTACATTTTGAGCATCGAACTTTGGAGCCCTCTGGTTTTAGAAGACTTTCATTTAAATTGAAACTGGCGTTACATGCCTTACAGGTAATAATCATAGTTTACCCCACCGTTTATAATTTAAGGTGATAAATCCCCGCTAAATTTCTATAGTCTTCATTATAATCGAGCCCATAACCCACAAGGAATCCTTCGGCCGCTTCATGGCAGGCATAGTCGATTTTAATGTTTGTATCACGGCGTTCGTGTTTGTTAATCAGGGCACAAATTTTAACAGTTTTCGGATTAAAAGTTTTTAAATAATCGACAAGATAAGATAAAGTCAAGCCTGTATCAACAATATCTTCTACAAGCAGCACATCTTTATTATTAACATCAATCTCAATTTCTTTTGTCAAACGGATGTTCCCCGATGATGAAACGCCGGAGCCGTAGCTGCAGGCCCGTATGAAATCAAGTTTAACCGGAATGGTAAGATGTCGCACAAGATCAGATAAAAAGACAAACGCACCTTTTAAGATCCCGATGAGAATAAGTTCATGATCCTGATAGTCAGATGAAATCTTGCGCGCAACCCGGGCTACCATATTGTCTATATCATTTTTATTCAAGACAGGAATAAGTTCAGGCATAATCAGAAACTATAAATATTCAAAACCTCGTTGAGTAGTGAAGTTGTTGACCATGCCTGAATTTTAGACATTTTAGTCACTCTTGTCAATAAATTTACTTCCTTACAGGCCAATCTCTGCCAGCTGTTCAATCAGCCTTTTTTGCTTTTTCGTAAGCTTTACCGGCATGTTTACATGGATATAGACATAAAGATCACCCTTGCCTTTACCATGCATATGGGGAAGTCCGTGTCCTGCAAGACGCATCTTGGTTTTGTGTTTTGTTCCGGGAGGCATTTTCAAGCTTAACTCTTTTTTGCTGAGTGTCAGAACAGAAATACTCGATCCAAGGAGAGCCTCGCTCAGTTTTATCTCTTTGTGCATATAAAGATTATAACCTTTAGAATCATAAACCTTATCACCAAGCACGTTGGACTGGATATACAGATCTCCAGGCGGTCCGCCATATGGGCCCGGATCACCCTTACCTGCAATACGAAGTTTCTTCCCGGATATCATTCCTTTGGGAATCTTTACCGTAATCTTTTCACTACGCCCCTGATGTTGGTATGATACTGTTTTGCTTGTCCCTGTTGCCACCTCCTCTAATGTTAGCGGCAGCTCATACACCAGGTCTGCTCCTTTTGGCCGGGCCTTCTGTTGCCTCTGAAAACCGTCAAACGGTGTTCCGCCTCCGAAGGAAAACCGCATGCCGTTACCACGGCCGGAAAAATGCCGGGTTTTCCCAAACAACTCGCTGAATATATTATCAAAATCGAAGCCCTTAAAGATATCTTCCTGTGAAAAACGCTGCTGAAATCCTGCGGCGCCGAACGTATCATACTGTTTGCGTTTCTCCTTGTCGCTCAGAACAGCATAAGCTTCACTTATTTTTTTAAATTTTTCTTCAGCGCTTTTATTCCCTTTTGTATGGTCGGGATGATACTTCATTGCGAGCTTCCGATAAGACTTCTTAATATCCTCTTTGGAAGCGTTTTTATTTAAGCCGAGCATTTTATAATAATCTGTTTCAGACATCTCCAAATCACCTCAATTTTATATTAAACTTTTATGAGACTTCAACTTAGGTTCAAAATAAGTTGAAAATCATTAGGTGTCAAGGATCATTCGATTTTTTGATTTCCGGTTTCCGATGCATATTTCTCAGCAGCTTTGAGGGAAATCATGATCACAGAAAGTGCGGCAGGTGTGATTCCATCTATGCGGGAAGCCTGGCCAAGAGAAGAAGGCATTATGGCGGAAAGTTTTTCTTTGAGTTCATTTGAAAGTCCGTGCACCGTTGTAAAATCAAAATCTTCAGGTATTTTCATCCGTTCCAGATTCTTGAACTTTTCGATTTCCTTGAGCTGTCGCTTGATATAACCCTCGTATTTGATTTCTATTTCCACCTGCCTGGCAACAGATTCACTGATGTTGTAAGGGCTTTTGGCCAGCTCTTGCGCGGCATGGTAATCAAGTTCTGCTCTTTTTAGAAGCTGATCCAGATATATGCCGCTTTTTAAAGGTCTTGTCCCTTGATTGAGCAAATAATCATTTATCTTTTTGGCAGGCTTTATCACGGTTCCTTTTATTCTTTTTATCTCTCTGGCAATCTGTTTTTTTCGTTCATTTACATCTTTTAGCGTATCATGATCGATAAGACCTAATTCATGACCGGTTTCCATCAACCTCAGATCCGCATTATCCTCCCGAAGCATAAGCCTGTATTCCGCTCGTGACGTAAACATGCGATAAGGTTCGCGTGTACCCCTTGTAACAAGATCATCTATCATAACAGCCATGTAAGCCTGGGACCTGTCGAGAATGAACGGCGGCCTTCCCTGGATCTTGCAAGCGGCATTGATCCCTGACCATATGCCCTGGGCAGCTGCTTCTTCATAACCCGATGTGCCGTTAATCTGACCGGCCATATAAAGTCCTGAAACCGGCTTTGTTTCAAGGGTGGGCTTGAGCTGAACAGGATTGACATAGTCGTATTCTATGGCGTACGCAGGCCGCATGATCTCAGCCGCTTCCAATCCTTTGATGGACCTGACAAACTGGACCTGAATTTCCATGGGAAGGCTGTTCCCCAGGCCGCTGGCATAGACCTCATCGGTATCAAGTCCTTCGGGCTCAAGGATTACCTGGTGCCTTTCCTTATCAGGAAACCTGACAATTTTATCTTCAAACGAGGGGCAGTAGCGGGCCGAAACTCCTTTTATCCTACCCCCGTACAGGGCTGAGCGTTTAAGGTTTTTTTGCACAATCTGGTGGCTTTTCTGGTTGGTATGCCCGATATAGCTTTGGATCTGGGGATTGTTAATCTTTTTGGTAAAGAATGAAAATGGTTTTGGCTCCTCTTCCGACCCATGCTCTGTAAATTTGCTAAAATCGATACTTGACTTTTTCAGTCTGGGCGGTGTGCCTGTCTTCATTCTTCCAAGCTCAAATCCCAGCTCTCTCAGGTGAGCAGGAAGACCATACGATGCAAACTCACCGGCCCTGCCGGCCTGGAATGAATTGAACCCTATGTGGACCAGACCGCTTAAAAATGTTCCTGTGGCCAGCACAACGGCATCAGCCCGATACCCAAAACCGGTTTGATCTTCCACACCGGCTATCCTGTTGTTCTCAACTACAAGTCGCTCAACCATGGCCTGTTTGAGATCCAGGTTGGGCTGTTTTTCAATAACAGCCTTCATTGCCATATGATAGCGAATCTTATCGTTTTGCGTGCGCGAGGATTGGACTGCAGGCCCCTTTTTTGTGTTCAACGTTCTATATTGAATGGCTGTTTTATCCGTGATCTTTGCCATTTCACCGCCCAGTGCATCTATCTCTTTTACAAGCTGTCCCTTTGCCATTCCCCCGATAGACGGGCTGCAAGGCATTGCAGCCACCTTGTCCAGATCTATGGCCATAAGAAGTACGCAGCATCCCATTCTCGCTGCTGCAAGTGCAGCCTCACATCCGGCATGACCTGCACCGACAACAATAATGTTGTATTTTTTCCGGTAGAAAACCATAAGCGGCGATGTTTCCATTAAAATATTTTACAATCTTTCTTCGACAATGTATATATTACGAAAATAATCATTAATTAGCCAGAAACAATTTCACCGGGAAATTTTTTTAACCATACCCAACCCGGACAAGCCGGAAAAGTTACAAGTGAGCTAAAGTTAAGGAGTCGCTACGCTCCGGCTTCTATACAAATTGGCAGTATTCCTTAACTTTAGGCACTTTAGATCACTTTAGATCACTTCACACTTAATTGGCCAAGCATTTATTTTGCCACAAAAAGCACAAAATTTACACTTAAGAAACCAATGACATGGATAAAAGATATAATGATTTTAACACGTATCTGAGAAGTATCTTTGATTGCAGAGTTCAAAAAATAACCATTGATGCCGGTCTTTCCTGCCCAAACAGGAATGGTACGATTTCAAAAGGAGGATGTATATACTGCAACGCCCGGGGATCCGGAACCGGCGCCCATGCAAAAGGGCTTTCTGTGACCGATCAAATCATTCACGGTAAAAGAGCTCTTTCAAAGCGATACAAGGCAAAAAAATTCATTGCCTATTTTCAATCATTTTCAAACACTTACGGTCCTTTTGACAGGCTTAAAATTCTTTATGAGCAGGCTCTTGCTATAGAAGATGTGGTCGGTCTGTCAATCGGCACAAGACCTGATTGTGTGAATGAACAGATTTTGGAGCTTCTGCAAAGCTATGTAAAAAAACACCTTGTCTGGATCGAATACGGCCTGCAATCTGCTAATGATTCAACACTTGCCTTTATCAATCGCGGGCATGACGTTAAGTGTTTTAAAAAAGCAGTCGTTGCCACGAAAAACAGGGGGATTAAAATATGTGCCCATGTCATTATCGGTCTTCCCAATGAAAAAAAACCCCACGTACTGGAAACAGCCAGGGCTGTCTCAGACATGGAAATAGACGGCATAAAGATCCACCTTCTCTATGTTGTCAGGGGCACAAAGCTTGATAGGCTTTACGCCGCCGGCGAATACAGGTGCCTTGAACAGCAGCAATATGCAGACCTTGTCTGTGATTTTCTGGAACATATTCCGAAAAATATGATTATTCAACGACTCACCGGAGATCCACACCCCGAAGAACTTGTCGCACCCATGTGGGCCCTTAAAAAAACAGAGAACATGGCCTTGATAAAAGAAACTCTGGAAAAAAGGGATTCATGGCAAGGGAAGTTTGCAACCAATTGAGCCGTTTGTGATCATACGGATATTTTTGTATATCCTTGTACAAGCGGGTAATTTCTGCCATAACCGAAAGCCTTTGACGTTACTTTAAGACCGGGAGCCGCCTGATATCGCTTGTATTCGTTTCTGTCGACCTTGAAGATAATCTCCTCTACAATATCTTTATCAAATCCCATTTGAACCAGCTCATCGATTCCTTTGAGGTCTTCAATATATGCTTTTAAAATAGAATCAAGGATTTCATAAGGCGGCAGGTCGTCCTGATCGGTTTGATCCGGTTTGAGTTCAGCGGAAGGTGCTTTGGTGATGATCCGTGGGGGGATATATTCTTTTTCTCGATTTATAAAGGGAGCAAGATCATAAACGGTCGTTTTTGGAACATCTGAAATTACTGCCAGTCCTCCTGTCATATCACCATAGAGCGTACAATAGCCGACGGCCAGCTCAGACTTATTACCCGTAGAAAGTACAAGGGAGCCATGTTTGTTTGACAGGCCCATTAGAATTGTACCCCTGATTCTGGCCTGAATATTCTGTTCCGTGATGCCGGGTTCGCTCTTTTTGAAAGACGGTGAAAGAAACCTTAAAAATTCTTTAAAGATATCATCTATGGGGATCCGGGTAAGCACTATGCCGAGATTTTCGGCAAGTTTTTCAGTATCTTCGAAATTTTCTTTTGAAGTATACTGAGACGGCATAAAAACCGCCGAAACATTTTCCCGCCCCAAGGCTTTAACCGCGATACATGCTGTCAGTGCTGAATCTATGCCTCCGCTTAACCCCACAACAACCTTAGAAAAACCACATTTTGTAACATAGTCACGTGTTCCCATGACAAGGGCTTTCAAGATAGATTCTGTATCCGAATTTGAAATCAGATGGAGGTCGCCTTTGGATGAGTCGGGTGCTTCTGAATCAAAAACAATAAGGTCTTCATCAAAATCACATGCTCTGGCCACAACATTTCCGTTTTTGTCAAAAACAGTGCTTATTCCATCGAAAATAATACTGTCATTTCCACCGACCTGGTTGGCAAATATTAAAGGAACGCCGTATTTTCGGGCCATGGAACCAAACATATTCCACCTGAATTCTTTGGTTCCCACATAAAAAGGAGATGCAGATATGTTAATAACCAAATCAGCACCGGCTTTTACAACCAGGGCCACAGGATCTGTGGAATATAGTCTTCTTTTGAAAATATTCTCGTCGTTCCAGGCATCTTCACAAACGGTAAGTCCTATGCTGTGTTCCTTGTAAGGGTATGGTGAACTTTCCCGGCCGGGTTCAAAATACCGGCTTTCATCGAATATGTCGTATGTGGGCAGGAGCCTTTTATGAACTTTATACAATATTTTGCCGTCTTCAAAATGAACAGCAGAATTGAAAAGGGGCTTTCCTTTATCGGCAGAATTTTTATCCACAAATCCGCATATAACACTTATGCCTCGTATTGACGACAGGAGTCTGTTCAAACAGGCAAGATTAGCATCGACAAAATCGTTTTTTTCGAGAAGATCGCGTGGTGGATATCCCGAAATTACGAGTTCTGAAAAGACAACCATATCACATTTAAGTTCAATGGCCTTATCAGCAAAACATTTAATTTTGCCAAAATTATAGTTAAAGTCACCGATGATCGGGTTAATTTGTGCAATTGCTATTTTCATGGCAAAGGTCTCGACATCTCAGAAATTCTACAACCTATTGAAATTATATATATTTACTAAGGCCTCGCAGTCTTGCCTCACACATGGAATAATGGAATGGTGGAATAATGGAATGATGTAAATTCGTCTTCTACCGAATGGATTAGACTCGAATTTCTCATTTCTCTCATGCTTTGTCAACTTGATTTTCCCAATAAACCATTCCGTCAATCTCCCAAAACCTATTATTCCAGTGTTCCATCATTCCAACATTCCAATTGGGGCGAAGCCCTTAAGTTCTTATTGTTACATCTTTACTCGGCTTGCAAGAATTTTTTTATAAGCTGGCGGATTTCTTTTAGCTGTCCGGGTTCCCTCCATACAATCTCCGGGTCCGCTTTGAACCACGTGAGTTGACGTTTTGCATATCTTCTTGTATCCCGTTTCAATGTCCGCATTGCCTCATCCCATGAACATCGTCCTTTAATAAAATCGACCAGGTGACGATAACCGATTGACTGCATCGATTTCAGGTCGTCCAGGTACCCCATATTCAGAAGTCCCTTAACTTCGTCAAGAAACCCGGAGTCGATCATTGCATCTACCCTATGGTTAATACGATCATAAAGTGCCTCCCGGCTTATATGCAGGCCTATTTTTAAAATCCTGAACCGATTATCTTTAAACCCGTGTTCACTTTGTAATACGGCAATCGTCTTTCCTGTCAACTCATGTACTTCAAGTGCCCTTATGATCCTGTATGTATCATTGGGATGTATTCTTTCCGCAGTATCGGGATCATGCATGCTTAACCTTTGATGAAGAAAATCGGACCCGCAAATCCGGGCTTGTTCTTGCAAACGCTCACGTATTTGGGGATCTGCTTGACCGGATTTGAACAGGCCGTGCACAAGTGCTTTTATGTAAAGTCCTGTACCGCCGACAACAAAGGGTGTAACACCACGGGCATGGAGTTTAATGATCTTTTTATGGGCCATTTCAGCGAATTGTCTGGCATCAAAGTGTTCGTCCGGATCGACTAAATCGATCATATGATGAGCAGCGCACGACTGCTCATCAGGTGTCGGCTTGGCCGTACCGATATCCATATATCTGTAAATCTGCATCGAATCTGCATTGATAATCTCACTGCTAAAAGTACCGGCAAGATCGATTGCAATAGATGTCTTTCCCAGAGCAGTTGGACCGCAGATCACTATGATTTTCGGCTTCACAATGTTAGGGTACATTAGTGTATATTAAGGATCAAATTATTTTTAAAAATATTTATATTTTTCATATTGACATTAATAAATTAATCATATAGTGATTTTTAGATTATAAAGTAAAGAGGGCGGTAGGCTTTAGGTTATTAAGAATAATTTAAATATAAAGGAGGTTTGTTAAATGGCAACAGTTGAATTTATGGGAAAGGAATTTGACGTAGATGAAGATGGTTTTATCGATGCCTATGAAAATTTTTGTCCGGAGTGGGTGCAATGGGTAAAAACTCAAGAAGGAATCGAAGAATTGACCGATGAGCACCATAAAGTTGTCCAAGTGCTTCAGGAATACTATGAGAAAAACGGAATTGCCCCCATGGTCCGTATCCTTTCAAAAGTTACCGGTTTCAAACTGAAACATATTTATGAGCTGTTTCCGTCAGGACCCGGTAAAGGAGCCTGTAAGATGGCTGGTCTTCCGAAACCGACCGGATGTGTCTAATCAAAAATACTGTAATCGATTTTATCAGTTTTTAACAAAAAAGTCCTGCAATTAAAGCAGGACTTTTTTGTTTTGTGGAGGGGATGTATGATCTGTACAGTTAAATCAAGAACCCGGACAGAATTGATAGATATTACTTCAAAGATTCAGGATATGGTCATGTCCGCAGGTATCGGTCAGGGACTTTGCATGCTTTATGTGCCGCATACAACCGCAGCCATAACCATTAATGAAAGTGCCGATCCGAGTGTTAAAGATGATATTCTGATGATCATAAACAGGATAATACCATGGGAAGCCGAATATCGCCATCTTGAAGGAAATTCACCGGCCCATATAAAATCGACAATTGTCGGACCTTCAGAGCTTATTGCCATAAATAACAACCGGCTTGTACTCGGCACGTGGCAGGGGATATTTTTCTGTGAATTTGACGGCCCCCGAACCAGAAAGGTTCAGGTACGTATTATTAAGGAAAAATTTCAGGAGTAACCCATGTCGCAAATAGATGATATGGACAGGGCAATCCTTAACCTCATTCAATCCGACTTTCCCATAACCCCCCGCCCTTATCTTGCAATTGCCGAATGTCTCGGTATTTCAGAAAATGATGTTATAAAACGACTGGGCCGGTTAAAAATAAAGGGCATTATACGCCGAATAGGCGGGAATTTTGTTCCTGAAAAGCTTGGATTTGTCAGTACGTTATGTGCGGCAAGGGTTCCGGAAGACAAAATCGAAAGCTTTGCCGTGGTTGTAAACCGCTATCCGGGAGTAACCCATAATTACCAGCGGGATAATAAATATAACGTCTGGTTTACCTTTATTGCACCATCCATGAAAGAGATAGAGGAAAACCTTAAAAATATCTCCCAACAGACAGGAATTAGGGAAATTATCAACCTGCCGGCCACAAAGGTATTTAAGATAAAGGCGCATTTCGACCTTTAGACTTTCAAAATAATAACTTTAAAAACAAAAGAAAAACACACACATCTACAAAGGGAAATGAACATATTAACACACACTTAATATGAAAATCTAAAGAAATGAAAGATATCCGCATTGCAGTTGTTGTCTCTAATTCACCGGTAAACAAGATTAGCAACAATCTCAACGGCATGGTCAAGTGGATCAAGTCGTCAAAACATGAAGGTGCCGATATCATTTGTTTCCCTGAAATGAATATTTCGGGATACAGTAATCACCAGGATATAAATTTGGCCGCAGAACCGGTTCCCGGACCGGCAAGTCGGTATCTTTTAAATTTGGCTCAATGTGAAAAGATTGTCATCCTGGCAGGCATGATTGAAAGGGATGAAAAAGACCGGTTATTTGCGAGCCATCTGGTAGTAAAACCTGACGGGTTTGTAGGCGTCTACCGAAAGTTACATATATCTCCGCCTGAACGCGCCGTTTTTTCACCCGGGAACAAAATTCCTCTGTTCGATATAAATGGAGTCAAGTTTGGCATCCAGCTTTGCTACGATGCACACTTTCCCGAGCTTTCCACACGTATGGCCATAAAAGGAGCTGATCTGATCTTCATCCCTCATGCATCTCCGAGAGGAACTTCTGAAGAAAAATACCGATCATGGATGCGACATTTGCCTGCAAGGGCCTTTGATAACAGCCTGTTTATTATTGCATGCAACCAGACGGGTGAAAATGAAAAAGGGCTCAGCTTTCCGGGTATTGCCGTGATCATCGGACCATCCGGCGAAGTTATTCACAAGGATTTAAGCGGCAAAGAAGGTATGTTATTAGCAAATCTGAAGGCCGAAGACCTGACCCGGGTTCGAAGTCACAGGATGCGATACTTTATCCCGAACAGAAGACCCGAGCTTTATTACAGCACATAGGGTGTAAATCAAGACTGTGGGTTGCGGCTCATATTATTCTTATTCCATTACTCCATCACTCCAACGCTCCATTACTCCGGGTCAGATGCGAGACGCTGGGGGAAAGTTCAAACATCATGATGATCCCCCAGCGTCCCCTATCGCTATCCGCACAGGCGGAGTTCACGGCCGGTAAGAGCCAGATTGCCGTTTGGTGTAAATTCTCCTATCATGCAGGTAATTCGTTTCATACCCCTGATCATGAGCGAGCACCAGGCATCGATCACGTCAAAATGACCGGTTTTTGTTGTAATTATCTCAACAAGGTCTGCCTTGATGTTCTGCTTTATTGTTTTCTTTCCAGAATCTGCATCCCAATTCGCCGGTTCTTTGCCAACAACATAAATAATTAGTCCTGATTTCATTTTTTTCACCTCCTTTCATAACGTTTTAAGCCCCGCCGAGGATGCATCTACACACCCAAATAAAAAAGCCCTTCAATCTTTTGATAAAAGATTGAAGGGCTGCACCCAGCTTACTTGACCCTTTTTTTTCTTAACCATAACTCTCTGTAACACCGCAAAGATATGGTTATTTGCTAAGGCAGGTCTTCTGACTCCCGGTTCATCCTACTTTCTGCGCCTTCCCATAAGGTTAAAACCAGACAGTGGCATATTGCAGATTTCGTCGCCGGTCACAGCGGCGGGACCGCTCCCGATTCTCACGGAATTCCCTATTAAGCCATTATAGGCACCTTTATAAATTTTCTAAAAAATTTTATAAGGTCTGTCAAGAAAAAAAAAACAGGATAAACTTTTTCATAATAAAAAATCCCGTGGCACAATAGTGCACGCGGGATTTTTATTTTGTCCTGAAAAACCTGGTCCTTTGGGCCAGGTCAGAGTTCTCCGGCTCCGCCTGAAGAATCGCTGCAAAAGTTTGAAGTGAACTAAAGTTTAAAGTGAGCTAAAGTTAAGGAATTCTGCCAATTATATAAAAACAGCGGAGCGGAGCGACACCATAACTTTAGGCACTTTAGATCACTTTAGACACTTTTAACTTGTACGGTTTTAAGTAAAGTAGCCCCTTTCAGGGGCAAACCAAAGCCTGGTTCTTTGGGCCAGGATTCTTTACTTAAAATGTTATTTGCCGTTACTTTTTGTCTTCGTCTTTTACTTCTTCGAAATCAGCATCCACAACATCCTCTTCAGATGGGGAAGGTCCGGGCTGCTCCGGCCCTCCTGCGGCATCGGCTCCGGCCTGCTGCTGATCTTCCTGGGAAGCCTGCTGATACATGGCTTCTGCCAGTTTATAGGAAGCCTGCGTCAACTCTTCGCTCAGGCGTTTGATCTCTGCAACATCATCCCCTTCCATAGCTTTTTTAAGTGGTTCAATGGCAGTTTCAACCTTGCCCTTGGTTGCTGCATCGATCTTGTCGCCAAGATCTTTTATCGATTTTTCCGTTGAATAGATAAGCGCATCGGCCGAGTTTCGGGCCTCAACCAGCTCCTTTTTCTTTTTATCATCTTCAGCGTGAAGCTCGGCATCCTTTATCAAGCTGTCGATTTCTTCCTTGGATAAACCACTGGAAGCCGTTATTTGTATGGATTGCTCCTTGCCTGTTGCCGTATCTTTTGCGGAAACGTTCACAATTCCGTTTGCATCGATATCAAATGACACCTCGATTTGCGGCACTCCTCTCGGCGCAGGTGGTATACCCACGAGTTCGAAGCGTCCCAGAGTCTTGTTGCCGGCGGCCATCTCCCGCTCTCCCTGCAGCACATGGATAGATACGGCTGGCTGGCTGTCAGCCGCTGTTGAAAAAATCTGGCTTTTTTTGGTCGGAATGGTCGTATTCTTTTCGATAAGCTGTGTCATTACACCACCCAGGGTCTCTATGCCAAGAGAAAGAGGAGTAACATCGAGAAGAAGAACATCCTTTACGTCCCCTTTCAATACACCTCCCTGAATTGCGGCGCCGATGGCAACAACTTCATCCGGGTTAACCCCTTTGTGGGGTTCTTTGCCAAACAATTTCTTGACGCGGTCCTGAACCGCAGGCATGCGCGTCATACCGCCTACAAGAATTACTTCATTAATGTCATTGGTGGACAGTCCTGAATCCTTAAGCGCAATTTGACAGGGTTTTTCAAGTTTGTTGAGCAAGTTACTGATAAGCCCTTCAAGCTTGGCTCGGGTTATCTTTATGTTAAGGTGCTTTGGACCGGAAGCATCGGCTGTAATAAATGGAAGATTAACATCCGTTTCCATGGAAGTGGACAGTTCCATTTTAGCTTTTTCAGCAGCTTCTTTCAGCCGCTGTAACGCCATTTTATCGTTCCTTATATCAATCCCCTGGTCTTTTTTGAACTCGTCTGCCAGGTAATCGATCAGCCGAAGGTCGAAATCTTCACCGCCGAGATGGGTATCACCATTTGTCGCTTTAACCTCGAAAACCCCTTCGCCGATTTCAAGTATGGACACATCAAATGTACCGCCACCCAGATCAAAAACAACAATTTTTTCTTCGCTTTTCTTATCGAGGCCATATGCAAGTGATGCGGCAGTGGGTTCATTAATGATTCTTAACACATTAAGACCGGCGATTTTTCCGGCATCTTTGGTTGCCTGGCGCTGGCTGTCATTAAAATATGCAGGAACAGTTATAACCGCATCGGTAACTTTCTCTCCAAGATATTCCTCGGCAGTGTGTTTGATATTAGCCAAAATAAAGGATGATATCTCCGCCGGACTATTTGGCTTGCCCCGCATATTTATTCTGACATCGCCATTTTCTGCCTGTTCAATCTTATAGGGAAGTATTTTAATATCGTCCTGTACCTCTTTGGATGCATATTTACGACCGACAAGCCTTTTTACCCCAAAAACCGTATTCTCAGGGTTTGTGATAGCCTGTCTCTTTGCGATTTGACCGACCAACCTTTCATTGCTGTCTGAAACGGCCACAACAGAAGGTGTTGTACGCCCTCCCTCGGGGTTTGTAATAACTTTGGCCTCACTCCCCTCCATAACCGCCACACATGAATTTGTAGTGCCGAGATCGATTCCAATGATTTTACTCATTTGTTTTCCTCCTTACCTTATATATAGTCTTTTTTTATTTTCTATTCTTCTTGTGCCTGGTTTTCCTGGTTTTCTGACTCTGTTTTTTTTGATACAACAACCATGGCAGGTCTGAGCAACCGGTCATGTATCATGTAGCCTTTCTCAAGTTCATTTAAAATAGTTTTTTCAGGATGGTCATCTGACTCTTCTTGCATAACAGCCTGGTGTACAGCGGGATCAAAAGTTTTCCCCAAAGACTCAAACGGTTTCACGCCGAATTGCTCAAAAATCTTCAGTATTTCCTTGAGAGTCATGTTTACACCTTCCACCACAGAGCTGTTTGAGTGATCGTCATCACTTGAAGATTCTATGGCACGGTCAAGATTATCGACCACGGGAAGCATGGCCTTTGCGAAACTTTCATTGGAAAATTTCCTGAAGTCATTCATTTCGCGTGCGGCACGCTTCTTGTAGTTTTCAAACTCAGCGGAAACCCTCAAAAAACTGTCATGGGAATCTTTTGACTCCTGTTCCATGGATTCAAGTCTTGCTTCCATTACTTTCAATGGATCATCGGTCTTTTCTTTGTCTTTTTTGCCTGAATCAATCTCTTTGAAATTTTTTTTTTGTTTACCGTTTTCTTCGATTTGGGTATTAATTTCGATTTTCTCTTTTTTTGCTCCCATGGGCTGAAGCTTTCTCCTGATTTTTTTTAAATATTTACACACCCGATTTTTCGTAAAATACGGGCTAATACCACAACATTGCTAAAAAAATAAGACTGTCTGGGATATTGTCAAGGTAGAAAAAGGAATTTTAGATTTTGAGTTCCGGATTTACGGATTGAAATTTGTCGATTTTAAATATGAGGGCCAAGGATGGGTGAGAGGTAAGGTCAATCATTACTATTTATAAGCGGGAGAACTGGTTGTGCACCCTCTATCGAATCTTTTCTGAAATGAAATAAGCCAAAAGTTTGACCGGGATCGATCCACGACACAGACTGCATTACTTATCGCTGCTTCCTTCCGGACCTGACGAGGTTCGTAACCGTCTGTTGCGCGGCGGCCGATCAGATTGACTTATAGGCTCCCAGATTAAAAACCCTTTAGAGGGAATTCAG
>JAUWLP010000189.1 GCA_030613575.1 Desulfobacteraceae bacterium | reverse complement strand
CAGCTCTATTCCAAAGCGAGCAGCACGGATCAGCAGATGGAATATTGCATGAAAATGATCAAAAAGCCGGTCGTTGATGAAAAGCGTTTTTCCAGGGTATGGAACGATTGTGTTTATGTATTGAAAGATACTTACGAAATGCGCGGATAATCTTTAGATGTTACAATGAAATATGCCGTGGAAAACGAGGAATAAGTGTTGATATGGCAATGAACACACTCCTTGCTAAAATTTTCTATTATGCCGGGTTTATTGAATCCTGGGGGCATGGGACCATAAAGATAGTGGATAATTGCATAGAACAGGGGTTGCCGGAACCGGATTTTGTCGAAGAATACGGAGTTATGACTGTTACCTTTTATAAAGATAAATGGAATGAAGAGAATCTCAAGAAGTTGGATTTGAACGAAAGGCAGATTAAAGCAGTGATGTATGTAAAGGAAAATGGCTCTATCAATAACTCCAAATACCAAGACATCAATAATATAGGAAAAACAACAGCGACTGAAGACCTCCAAAATTAGTTAAGATGGGATTATTAGCTGAGCCAACTGCAAAGGGAAGAGGTGCAAAATATGAACTTAAAAATTAATTGGCCGGTAATTGGCCGAATTGGCCGCTAACAGACCTGTAATTGGCCGAAAGAAAAAAAGAGGCGATTGTGGGGTCAAAAATGAGTTAAAAAGACACCAAAAAGGTATTTAAGGAATAAGTATGAATAGACAACAGGAACAAAATATTATCCGAGAAACCTTTGAAAGTTCTTTTTATAAAAGCCGTTTTACCGGCCTTATAAAAACCTTCTTAACAGAATTGTTGACGCTTCCTTTACCTACCAGAGAAATTACATCTCTGGAGTGTTCTTGGGAACGCCCTTTCGATTTAAAATTTTATCAAACAAATTGACGTGAAAAGTGTGCAGCGCATCTATTCTTGATTTATATTGTACAAATAGCTTATATTACATTTAGTTAATCTTGCAAACTTTAAATCTGAAGGGCGCCCCCAAGTCTTCACGGTTGCGGCTCGCAGTTTGCGCTGTTTCCGGGCAACGAGTGAGTTGGGAATAAGTTAAAGCGAATTAGGGCAGATAAGCGCAGACTTCGAAAGCTGAAAATTTCGCAACCCACAGTCAGTTTATCGGTTAAACACGGAGAGCAATTGGTTCTACGCCACAATTACTCGTTAAAAGCTTAACAGTAACTTATAAACTAATGTGCGCGTCCCGAAAGCATCCCGATTTTTTTATCAGGGCTGTTCTGCAGAAAATGTCCGTCTGTTTTCGGTTCATAAGCCGTATCCTCAAGTAAGATCAAAATGCCAAAGAATAAATAACAACCTATAATCACGCTGTTTTATTTATTATCACCCTATGCTTTGCATAACAATAGTTATACGTTTATGGAAAACTGTTCAACAGTTTCCCGCAAATATCCATTTTTTTTAAAACTAACTGAATTCATTTTAATAAATATCTTTTCTACAAGTAATCACGGGCATCATTCCTTTGATACGGACAACATCCGGTAATAAAATAGGGCTTGCACCGGATATTCAAGATCGGATAATAAGCGTATTACTTTTAGAAATCATACAAATAATCCCGAGATCCCTTCGGGACAAGACCAGACCATGTCAAAATTAAAAAACAACATCGGCAAGATCCGAGGCAAGATCCGAGAGTGGACCGACCGGCTGCTGGATCACACTCATGATCATTATAGCTGCTATCTGCCTGAGAATACAGGTATTTTATCAACTTTCCTGCTCAATCTGTTCTTCAAGCGGGTGGAATTGAATCCGAACCAAACCAAGATCATCCGCCAGTTACCGGAAGACGCGGTTATCGTCTATGTCAATAAGTATAAGAGTTATTTTGAACATATGTTTTACCATACCCGCTACAAACAGGATCGGCTTCCGTATCCCGTCATCGCCTTTGATTTCAAGATTTTTGCCTGGCAACCGGTGTCACGGATTTTCAAAATCCTATTAGCGCACATGGATTATTTTCTCCATCACTTCTCATGGCCCGACCCGTTCGGCCGGGGCTATTTCAAAACCCAACTCCTTAAAAATAAAACCGCCTTTTTATCTTTGGTCGAGAAAAGGGATTTTTACCGGCATTTTGTAAAAGCCCAGGCAGATCCACTGAAGCACCTGGTTGAAATACAAAAAACCATTGACCGACCCATCTATGTTGTCCCCCAGTTATTCTTTTTCGGAAAAAATCCGGTGCCCACAAACCCCAGCCTAATCGATATCCTGTTCGGTTCTGAACAAAAACCCGGCCTAATTAGAAGGTTTTACACCCTTTCATTGCACCCCAAGAAAATCTTCACTGAAATATCAGGACCGCTCAATTTGAAGGATTTCTTAGCGCACCCGGACAACAACGCCCTGAGTGACGAGCATCTGGCATTGATTTTAAGGCGCAATTTATTGGCACAACTCAACCGCCATCGTCAAAGCATTACCGGGCCCGGGCTCAAATCGAGTGAAGAACTCAAACAGGACATCCTGACCAGCGAACTGTTGCGCGAATTTATGCAGAAATACGCCAAACGCAGAAATATCCACATTATACAGGCCCAAAAAGAGGCACATCGATACCTGGATGAAATCGCGGCAAACTACAATACCACGGTTATTAAAATCGCCCTTGTCATTATAAGATGGCTGTTTAACACAATCTTTGACGGTGTGCTGGTAGATAAAGAGGGACTCCGGCAGGTGAAAAACATGTCCCGCAAAGCACCCTTGATCCTGATTCCCTGCCACAAAAGCCACATCGACTATCTTATCCTGTCGTATACGATGCATAATCAAAATATGCCCTGTCCCCATATTTTTGCCGGTAAGAACCTTTCATTCTGGCCGATGGGCCCCATATTCAAGCGGGTCGGTGCCTTTTTTGTCCGTAGAACTTTTGGCGGGGCAGTATTTTATTCAAAAGTATTCTCCGAATATATTTATAAACTCCTTAAAGAGGGTTTCAACATTGAAGTCTTTATCGAGGGCACGCGCAGCCGGACCGGAAAGCTGCTGCCGCCTCAGCTGGGGATGCTGTCCATTCTTCTCAACGCATACAAGGCCGGGGCATGCGAAGATCTGATATTTGTGCCGATCTTTATCGGTTACGACAGAGTCCCGGAAGAAAAGGCCTATCTCCAGGAGGTTGAAGGCGGGCAAAAGGAGCAAGAGAGCCTGTCAGGGGTGCTGAAAGCCAGAAAGATACTGAAAAAACGGTACGGAAAAATTTACCTGAATTTCAACACACCCATCTCATTAAACGAACTGACCGCTGAATCAGGGACT
The DNA here is from genome assembly GCA_030613575.1 of Desulfobacteraceae bacterium. GTDB lineage: Bacteria > Desulfobacterota > Desulfobacteria > Desulfobacterales > UBA11574 > S5133MH16. Next base: position 691 of record JAUWLP010000189.1, on the reverse strand, counting down.
TCGCTGAACGACATGACCTCCAAAGAGCAGAACATGCTTTGCCGCAAAATCGGATCACAGGTTTTAAAGGCCATTGACGAAGCCGGCGTGGTGACACCAAGGGCGATGGTCGCCAGCGTTCTGCTCAACAGTCCCAAAAGTACCCTCAGCCGTCCGAACCTTATGCAGCAGGTACAAATCTACAAAGACTATCTTCTATCCCAAAGCGCCCGGCTGTCGGAAACGTTGATACCTGATCACACGCGTGCCGTCGATCATATTCTCAATTTTTACGCGCAGCGGAATTTGATTGACCAATTAACCATCGACGGGCAGCATTCGCCGGATCATATCAAATATCAAGTCCATAAGAACAAGCGCCCGGGTTTGGAGTTTTACAAAAACCAAAGCATTTTCTTTTTCATACCGGCCGCGTTCACCGCCCTGGCCTTCCTCGAAAAAGCGGCCTTTCAATTCTCAGCCCCGGATCTGCACGACACCTACCGGTTTCTGCAGGATCTGGTTAATAATGAATTCACCCACGATGCCCTTCGTTCACCGGAATATATGGGCCGAAAAAACCTCAAAGCCTTTATCGATATGGATATTGTCACACCGCATCCCACAAAACCTGACACGTACGACATTTCCGCTGCGGGTCTTGAAAAAATAAAATTATTTGCGGCCTTTACCAAAACCTTTCTCGAATCAT
>JAUWLP010000143.1 GCA_030613575.1 Desulfobacteraceae bacterium | reverse complement strand
TCAGATCAAAAGAAGATGTTACCCACTATTTTGTGGTAAATACCTGGGGAAAAACACCCATAATCTATCTTATCCGGCGCAATTCTGAAGAAGCAGTGGAACTTGCAAAGATTGATATGCCGGAGGCTCAAAAAGCATATTTTCTTGAAGTTAATGGTAATTTCAAAGGTGTTTTCGCAATTGAAGGAAAGGTCAAAGACTGGCTTAACAAACAACTCAACAACACCTAAACTTGTTAAGACACAACTAAAAAATATTAGCCACAAAGGCACAAAGACACAAAGGATATATTATTCTTCTTTCTTCGTGCCTTGGTACCTTAGTGGCAAGATGAAAAAAGTTTTGACAGAAAATGCACAAAATTCACAATTAAGGAACTATCCATCACAAGGAGGAAAAACGGATGGAAAAAAAAGTACTGGCTGCTATGAAAAAGGCAGGTAAACCTGTTCGGCCGGGTGAGGTGGCAAACATGATCGGCGAGGAGAGTAAAGCGGTTTCAAAGATAATAAGCAGTCTGAAAAAGAAGGGTAGGGTGGTTTCTCCAAAAAGGTGCTACTATGTACCCAGCGACGTATAGAAGAAGACATAAAAACTACATTCTGTATCAAAATTAATCTTGATACAAAAATGTCTCATAAGGCACAATTAAGCGTTTTCCAACATGCATAATTACAAAAAAAGCGCCAATTTCAAAAAATATTTTTAATATATCCGCAACTGCTGTTTCGATCTCTATACAATAGGGATGTTATATTTGTTGCAGAAATTTTAAAATTTGATAAGAGTATATTTTGAGATTATGATTTTCTTCGAAAACCCTGTCAACCCAAAGCAAACGCATAAGCGAGAAAACCAATTACATTAAAGGAGGATAATATGAGTTTTGAGTCTTTTGAGGAGATTATCGGTTTTGCCATAGAAAAAGAAAAGGAGGCCGCTGCTTTTTATACGGATGCAGCGAAACAGACCTCTTTTGCAGGCGTTAGAGAATCCTTGGAAGAGATGGCCGAAGAGGAGAAAAAGCATCAGTCCATGCTTGAAAATTTGGAAAGTAATAAGGAGGCGCTGGAAGAATATAAATTCAAATGGGTACCTGATATGAAACGGAGCGACTATATGATCGATCTGCAATATCAGGACGGAATGAGTTATACGGATATTTTACGGCTGGCCATGAAGCGGGAAGAACAGGCTTTAAAAATGTATAATGAACTGCAGAAAAAGACGGACAATGCCGAGCACATTAAAGTCCTCAAGGTGCTTTGCCAGGAAGAAGCAAAGCACAAACTTTTTCTTGAGACCCTTTACGATGACCATATGGCTAAGCTGGGAGATTAGTCATTTTATTTCGAGTCTTCGTAACGCAGCCGGTCGGAATTTATCGGCATCCAAAATGCGAAATTCTTTTTGAGTGAACCCTTGATGAACTCGTAAAAAGTCAAAAAATATCATTTTTATGTCATTCCGTCCCGGATCGGGGTCCGGGATGACGGCCAAGCCGGAATCCAGTGTTTTCAGAAACTTATGACTGACCTGGACCCCGGCTTTCGCCGGGTTGACGACTTTTTACGAAGCCGTCAACCCTTAATTCCGGACCGGCAGTAACCGGGATGTCGCCCGTAAGGATTTCTTATGGAACAACCGGCGCACTTTTATAATCATCAGGAAGAAAAACTAAAAGACAGATGTCGGTGACCAATGACAAATATTAAAAATTAGGCACAAGAGCATGGACCTATCTGAAACGTTGAACGCGGACTTCATCGACGCCCAGTATAAACAGTGGAAAGTCGATCCCAACGCGGTATCTCCGGACTGGCGTTTTTTCTTTGAGGGCTTTGAATTGGCCGACGGCCAATATAGAGAAGCCGTTACCGTTTGTGATGAAGATCAGGCGTTGCAACAATCCAGTGTGCAAGCACTGATATTCCGTTATCGTAATATCGGACATTTACTGGCCTGTCTGGACCCGCTTACGTCCTGTCCCACCGACCATCCTTTACTGAGCCTGGCTGCTTTCAATCTTACCGTAAAAGATCTGGATACGATGTTTTATGCCCAAAGTTTTTCCAAAAGCAACCGAGCTTCGCTGCGGGATATTATCAATATTCTTAAACAAACCTACTGTAGATCCATTGGCGTAGAATTTATGCATCTACAGGATCCTGATGAACGCCGCTGGTTACAGGATCGCATGGAACCGGTTCGAAATCGCCCGGATCTTAATCCTGAAGATAAGCTTAGAATTTTGGAAAAACTTTATCAATCCGCCCTTTTTGAACAGTTCCTTCACAAAACATATTTGGGCCAGACGCGGTTTTCCCTGGAAGGTGCTGAAGCGATTATTCCCATGCTTGATCTTCTTGTCAGTTTCGTCGGCCGGCAGGGTTGCCGCGAAATAATTCTCGGCATGGCCCACCGCGGCCGTTTGAACGTCCAGACCAATATCCTAAACAAGTCTTACGAAGAAATTTTCAGTGAATTTGAAAGCTGCCATGATCCGGACAACATCTTTGGCTCCGGCGACGTCAAGTACCACAACGGTTATCTGGCGGATATAAAGACCTACGAGGGTCACTCTCTTCGCATATTTCTGGTCAACAATCCAAGCCATTTAGAGTCCGTCAATCCGGTTGTTCAAGGGTTTGCCAGGGCCCGTCAGGACATCCTCGGAGGTGACAAAAAGAGCAGGGTCTTACCGCTTTTAATCCATGGTGATGCTGCATTTGCCGGCCAGGGTGTTGTGACTGAAACCCTTAATATGTCTCAGATAGCAGGCTATAAAACCGGCGGCACAATCCATTTGATAATCAACAATCAGATCGGATATACAACACTTCCCGAAAATGCCCGCTCCACTCGCTACGCCACTGACGTGGCTAAAATGCTGATGGTCCCCATCTTCCATGTCCACGGCGAAGATCCGGAAGCCGCTATTCATGTCGTCCGGCTTGCCGCCGAATACCGGAAGGCATTTAACAAAGATGTTGTTATAGATGTGATATGTTATCGCCGGTACGGTCATAATGAAGGCGATGAGCCCTATTTCACCCAACCCCTGATGTATGAACGAATCCGGGAACGACCGCCCATTCACAAAGTTTATTCCCAAAAATTGATTGAAGAAGGCCATGTCCAAAAACAAAACCTGGATGTTATTCAGGAAAAAATAAACGCCAACCTACAAAAATCCTTTCAGGCGGTTAAAGAAAGCGTTTGTGTCTTTCCCGAATCCCGTTTTTATGAAAACTGGAAAAATTTTCACGGACGTTATTCTCATGATACTCTGAAAACCGGAGTCTCGGAGGAAAAACTCGTTTCTTTTGCCCATAAACTGAACACCGTTCCGAATGGATTATCCCCGAATCCGAAGCTGAAGCGAATATTAAAAAAACGCCTCGATTGCATTGAAAATGGGGAAAAAATCGACTGGTCCAATGCGGAGGCCCTTTCCTTTGCCTCGTTGTTGGATGAAGGTATTCCCATCCGTTTGAGCGGCCAGGACTCTGGCCGTGGAACCTTCAGCCAGCGCCATAGTGTTCTGATAGACACCAAAAGCGGAAAAGAATATACGCCGCTGAATGTGATCGGTAAGAACCAGGCCCTCTTCTCGGTGTATGACAGCATGCTTTCCGAGGCCGGTATTCTTGGCTTCGAATACGGTTACTCTCTGGCACAACCTCAAGGTCTCGTCATTTGGGAGGCACAGTTCGGCGACTTTGCCAACAATGCTCAATCGGTCATCGATCTTTATATTTCCAGCGGAGAAACAAAATGGCAGCGCTTAAGCGGCCTTGTTTTGCTGCTACCCCACGGCTGGGAAGGGTTGGGTCCTGAACATTCGAGTGCCCGCCTGGAGCGTTTCTTGCAATTGTGTGCGGGCAATAATATTCAGGTGTGCAATCTCACCACTCCCGCCCAGTATTTTCACCTGATCCGGCGCCAGGTAATAAGCGATTTTCGCAAGCCCCTTGTGGTTATGGCCCCAAAAAGTCTGTTACGCCATCCACTGGCAGTTTCCGGCCTCAGGGATATGGCTTCAGGATCATTTCAGGAAGTACTTGACGACCCGGATGACTTAAAAAACGGCAACCGAGTCCTTTTTTGCAGCGGCAAGATCTTTTATGAATTACTTCAAAAACGCCGGGAAGTGAAAAAATGCGATACTGGCATTGTAAGGCTGGAGCAGCTCTATCCCTTTCCTGAAAGGCAGCTGAAAAATGTGATCAAGAAATACCGCAAAGCCGGGCAATACTTCTGGGTTCAGGAAGAGCCGGAGAACATGGGGGCGTGGTTTTTTATGGGTCGTCGTCTCGAAAAAATAACCGGGAAACCGGTTGGATATATCGGTCGAAAAGCCTCGGCCAGTCCGGCAACCGGTTTTCCCAATGTCTATCGCAAGGAGCAGAATGCCGTCATCCAAGAGGCTTTGGGCATAGCTGAAAAGTGAAAGCTTAACGTTTTCTTTCCTGTGGTTAGTACCTTAGTTGTAAATTTTGTGCTTGTTATGGCAAAAAAAATGCTTAACCAATTAAGTGTGAAATGCCTAAAGTGACCTAAAGTGCCTAAAGTTAAGGAATACTTCCAATTTGTATAAAATCCGGAGCATAGCGACTCCTTAACTTTAGCTCACTTCAAACTTTAGCTCACTTGTAACTTTTCTGGTTTATCCGGGTTAGGGCAAAGGAGCAAACATGGAGATAGAAATCAAAATTCCGAATGTTGGAGAATCCGTGCAGGAAGCGGTTCTTGTGGAGTGGTACAAAAAGGAAGGAGATACGATTCAAAAAGACGACCCGCTCTTTGTTGTGGAAACCGACAAGGTCACCCTGGAAATCGTGGCCGAGGCTTCAGGAGTTTTAAAGATACGGGTATCCGAAGGGGAAACCGTTGCCATCGGCACGGTTGTAGGGATTATCGAAACCGAAGGTGCACCGGCTTATCCATCCAAACCGGCACCGCCAAAAAAAGAAGAGCCCATGCCTTCGGTGCCACCGGTAGAAATCGAGGAACCGACTCCGCCTGTGGTTTTACCCGAAAAAGCACCCATGGAACCGCCACCGCCCGAAATACGGCAAATCATTCCGCCGTCGGTCCGGCGGTTGGTTGCTGAAAAAAATATCGATATTACCGCCGTCACCGGTACCGGGCCGGGCAACAGAATTACCAAGGGCGATGTACTTCTATATCTTGAACAGGCCCAAGCGGCGGTTCAGGTGCGCGAGCCTGTGCCACCGGAAACCCGGAAACTTCCGGTTTCAGAGCATGAAATATCCTCAGAACCCGTATCGCCTGAGCGGGATGGCATTAGCCGCAAACCCATGAGTCCGATTCGGCAGCGCATTGCATCACGCCTTGTGGAAGCCAAACAGAATACTGCCATGCTCACCACTTTTAACGAGATCGACATGACTCGTACCATGGACATCCGGACCCAGTTCAAGGAAAGCTTTCGTAAAAAGTATGGCGTATCCCTGGGATTTATGTCCTTCTTTATCAAAGCATGCGTGGACGCCCTCAAAGAATTCCCTGAGATTAACGCATTTATTGACGGAAAAGAGATTGTCTACCACCACTATCACCATATCGGCGTTGCCATCGGAACCACCCGCGGTCTGGTGGTCCCGGTCATTCGTAATGTTGAAAATTTAAGCTTTGCCCAGCTCGAACAGGCTATTGTGGACTATGTGGATAAAATAAAAAACAATCGCCTTGAGCTGGCCGACTTAGAGGGAGGCACATTTACTATCAGTAACGGCGGGGTTTTCGGATCTCTGCTCAGCACCCCGATTCTAAATATGCCCCAAAGCGGCATATTGGGGATGCATAAAATTGAAAAACGTCCGGTGGTTGTCGATAATGAAATAAAAATACGGTCCATGATGTACGTGGCCCTTAGCTATGATCACCGAATCGTGGATGGCAGAGAAGCAGTCACCTTTTTGGTAAGGATTAAGGAAATCATTGAGAATCCGGAACGGATTATGATGGAGATTTAAATATGACACAGAAAGAAAATTACGACCTTACGGTTATCGGTACAGGCCCCGGAGGATACGTGGCGGCCGTACGCGCGGCCCAACTGGGCTTAAAGGTGGCTTGTATTGAAAAGGAGGCCCGTTTAGGCGGGGTATGTCTTAATACCGGCTGCATTCCGAGTAAAGCGTTGCTGGACTCCAGTGAATATTTTCACCTGGCCAAAGATCACTTTGCTTCCCACGGGATCAAAACAGGTAAATTAAGTCTGGATCTGCCGGCAATGATGGCACGCAAAGAACAGGTGGTTGAAGACCTCACGGATAATGTTCGCAAACTCCTTGAAGGAAACAGCATCAGAGTGTTTCACGGAACCGCACGGCTTGCCGATGTTGACCGTGTTGAGATATCCAAACCTTCCGGCTCTTCGAATAATGGAAAACCACAGATCCTTGAAACCCGGTTGATAATCCTTGCCACCGGCAGTACGCCGGTTCAGGTGCCCGGCCTGGAATTTGACGGCAAACATATCGTCACTTCTACTGAAGCCCTGTCATTTAAAAGGGTTCCCAAGCACTTGGGTGTGGTGGGAGGGGGATATATCGGTTTGGAACTGGGATCGGTCTGGCTTCGCCTGGGCGCAAAAGTAACCGTTGTTGAAATGCTGCCTCAAATTGCCGCCACCCTGGACGGTCAAGTGGCCCGAGCCCTGGATCGAATTCTCAAAGAACAGGGGCTGGAAATTTACCTGAACACAAGGGTTATCGGCGCCAAAATCTCTAAAAACAAAGTACGGATGACATTGGAATCTAACGGAAAAGAAGATAAGATTGCTTGCGATCGTCTCCTGGTGTCGGTTGGCAGAAGGCACTTGACGAAAAATTTGGGGGTGGAAGAGATCGGCGTGGAAACCGATTCTCGAACCGGCCATGTG
>JAUWLP010000114.1 GCA_030613575.1 Desulfobacteraceae bacterium | reverse complement strand
AATATGCTTACCAATCCGGCTTTTGACCCCATCGCCAAAATCCCGGAGTTTAAGGTTTGCGCCGCTAAAGTCGAAAAAGCCCCATGAGCAGGAATATTACCCTGCAATTCAAAATAAAGAGGCCTTTGACATAAATTTTATTTCAAAGGCCTCTCGACAATCCGGGATAGGATTATTATCGTTAAATTAACTCCAGGTGATGCCTCCATCCGTGCTGTTTATAAATGACAGACCGCCGACGATATTTACTCGCACCCCCATAAACAGTCCGCTAGGATTTGTCATATATACATCACCTGTTGTGCCGGTGGCCATTCCTCGACTATTAAATCCATACGTATCGGCGGTGAATGTAGAATTAGTAATGTCGATGCCATTATCCAGCGTACCGGTACTTATGACGGTTTCGCCTGCGTCAAAGATCTGGTCATTATCGGTGTCTACAAATACTCTATAAGTGTTGTTTGAAGTGTTAAATTCTATACCTATATCTGCATTAGTTCTTACCGCTCTGGATCTCGCCATATTCATGTCATCATAAATATGTCTTACCGACGTTTGCAGCTTATATCTGGGAAGCCAGGAGAGATAACTGGGTATTGCAATGGCCGATATTATGCCAAGGATCGCAAGGGTAGTGGTAAGTTCAATTAACGTAAAGCCTTTTTTATTCATCAGTATCTCCCATAAACAAAGCTATCTGTGTTTTACCGCCATGAACCGGTGTATAGGTATCGATCATTAAACCTGTATTGTCTTTAAAAAGAGCCAAAAATGCGGCTGATCCTGAGTCATCAATATTGGGTGCTGCAGATTCTCGTTCAACCCGTATCGACCAACCTGTCTTACTCATTTGATATTTATAATATTCTAATACTTTTTTCCCTGAATCATTGGTTTCAAGTTCAGCATAACAACCGCCCTTCAGGTGCATTAAGTTCATAATCTGAGAGTGTGGATAGCGCGAAACATTGCCGTTAAACGAGTATGGCATTCTATCCGCACATCCTCCAATAAAGAATAATAATGTCAATAAGATAACAAATTGGATAAAAGGTTTGAATTTCATAAGTCAGCCCTCTGTATTCTATAATTGGAAACTACTTAGTGCTCAAATCTATTTTACGAGATGGTTTAGCTAAGTTGCTGCAAAAATCATGCAAGGGTTAAAAATCGATTGCAGAAAATCGAGAAATGATTAAATTTAGGTTAGTTGTGTTAAATAAGCGAATCGCAAGACCACAGGTGTTGTAACAATATTCGGCAAGGTCCTTGCCATTTTTTGGCACGTTTTACATTCTTTAGGGGGAATTTAATGCAAGCCTGAACCATTCGTGTGCATCGGGTAAGGAAGCTTCAATGAAAGAAAAATTGTAACCATTTGCAGAGTAATTGAATTAGTGGAAATTCCAAATAACAAATCCCAAAAAACAAACAAATTCCAATGACCAAAATTCCAAACCTTATAATCGTGAAGAAAGGTAGACAAACTTGAAAAAGATATTCTCATCAATACTGAAAAAATCTGGATAGTTAAGGTCATTGGAATTTGGGATTCCAAAAAATCCATGAACGGTTTCGAAAAACTCAATCTAATCCACAAACAAAGGTACGGTTTTAAACCGGGCAACATCAACCAGCCCTTTATCTGTGATTTTTAGCTCAGGAATAACGGGAAGTGCCAAAAACGAGAGAGTCATGAAAGGATCGTCAAGTGTTGTGCCGAACTCCCTTGCAGCATTGATCAGGCTGTCTATCTTATCACGCACCGCTTTAACCGGTTCCCGGGACATAAGTCCTGCAATGGGGAGGGCAAGACCGGCGCAGACCTTGTTGTCACATACTGCCACCAGCCCCCCTCTCATTTTGACTATAGCCTGTAGTGCAGCTTTCATGTCATCATCATTTGTCCCCACAACAATAATATTGTGGGAGTCATGGGCCACACTCGATGCTATGGCTCCCCGTTTCAAGCCGAAACCTCTTACAAAACCTTTTCCCGTATTGCCCGAACCTGTATGCCGTTCAATAACCGCAATTTTCAGAATATCACGAAATGTGTCGGACAAAGCCTTGTCTTCTGATATCATCGCTTCCATAATGCTTTGCCCGGTTATTATCTGGTCCGGCACTATATCGATGACTTTGATGCGCCCGGTTTCCGCCGGGATGGAAAAATCTATTTGTTCAATGCCAATGTTCATGGATGGCGGAAAAAGAACAGGATCGGGTTTTGCGATTTCAGGTGAAATATTTCCATTTTCAGCCACCAGAACGCCTCCACAATATACGGCTTCCATGTATGGGGATTCAAGATCTGAAAACACCACCAGATCCGCTCTTCGGCCAGGTGCAATCGCACCAACATTGTCGATCCTGAAATATTCGGCAGGATTTATTGTTGCCATTTGAATAGCAATCACAGGGTCAAGGCCAGTGAAAATGGCTTTACGAACCATTGAATCAATATGTCCTTCTTTCAGTATATCTTGGGGATGCCGGTCATCCGTGCACCACATCATACGGCGGGCGGTTCGCTCGTTTACAACAGGAATTAATGCTTCCAGGTTTTTTGCTGCTGTCCCCTCCCGGATCATGATGTGCATTCCCAAATTAAGTTTTTCTTTTGCTTCCCGGTCAGTCGTACATTCATGGTCACTCGAAATTCCGGCGGCCAAATAGGCGTAAAGGTCATGGCCGGAAAGTCCGGGAGCATGACCGTCCACAGGTTTCCGCTCTCTTTTGGCCATATCTATTTTGCCCAGGACTTCCGAATCTTGGTTGATTACACCCGGATAGTTCATCATTTCGGCCAGTGCCAAAATCCGCTCATGGCCCATAAACGGCAAAAGATCCTTTGCCGTGAGTATTGCACCCGAAGTTTCCATGTTCGTGGCAGGAACGCAGGACGGGAGGGTGAAATAGATATTCATGGGCTGACCCTCGCTTGACCGAAGCATATAGTCTATCCCCTCGACACCTAATACATTGGCAATTTCATGAGGATCCGCCACCACGGTGGTAGTGCCGCAAGCAACCACAGCACGGGCAAACTCGGTAATACATGTCATTGAACTTTCAATATGAACGTGGGCGTCAATAAAACCGGGGGCGACAAACCGTCCGCCAATATCCACCGTTTTCTTAGCTGTATACGAGCCGAACCCTACGATATATCCCTGGGCCACGGCAATATTGCCTGAAACAATTTCTCCTGAGAAAACATTGATAATACGAGCGTTGGCAAGAAGAAGATCAACCTGTTTTTGGCCCCGTGCTGATCTTATGATATTTTTCAAATTCATATAAACTCCCTAAACTAGTTTATTTTTTCTTTATGGTCCCGCTTAATTGGGCAACTCTTTCTAATATGTCTTTTAGGTCTATTGTCAGCAGGTTCTTATTTCTTACAAGAATTCTTCCGGCAACCATCACATCCCTTACATCCGAACCTTGGGCGGTATAGATAATATGGGATACGGGGTTGTACATTGGAACCAGGTGGGGTTTGTCGGTATCGACAATAATGACATCGGCCTGCTTGCCCGGTTCAAGGGAGCCGATATGTTTATCAAAGCCTATGGCTTTTGCGCCGTCTCGTGTCGCCATTTTCAATACGGTCCTGGCATCCATGACCGTGGGATCGAGAAGATTCACCTTATGAAGCTTGGCAGCCGTGTCCATTTCCCGGAAAAGATCCAAATCATTGTTGCTGGCACACCCGTCCGTACCAAGACCTACTGTCACGCCTGCGTTCAATAGACTCGGAACCGGTGCAATGCCCGAGGCAAGCTTCATATTGCTCTCTGGATTATGGGAAACCTTTGACCGGCGTTTTGCGATAATCTCGATGTCATCATCATCCAGCCATATGCCGTGAACAATCAGCGTATTCTCATCCAGGATGCCGATTCTATCCAGGTACTTCACCGGAGTCGTGTGCTGTTCTGTCTGAATCCGGATATATTCGCTTTTGGTTTCAGCTGCATGGATCTGGAGAAGAAGTCCTTTTGAATCAGAGGCGGCCTTGGCCTTTTTTAGTGTCTCTTCAGAACATGTATACGGGGAATGGCAAAATACTGAGGGGATTATCAAAGAAGACACACCATCCCATTTTTCAATAAACGCCATCGCATTCTTGATATTGTCTGACGGATCAGGCACACCCGGCGCAGGAAAATCGATAACACCCTGTCCTAATACTCCCCTGATTCCTGATTTATAAACCGCCGATGCGACATCATCTTCGAGAAAATATCCGTCACAGCAGGTTGTAGTTCCTGACAGTAGCATCTCAGCACAGGCCAGAAGGGCTCCCAGTTTAACAGATTCGGAATTTATATGTTTTCCTTCGGCAGGGAAGATATATTCATTCAGCCATACAAACAGAGGGAGATCATCTGCCAACCCTCTGAACAATGTCATGGGAAGATGGGTATGGGTATTTACAAGACCGGGCATAATAATACCGCCATTAGCATCTATTATTTCTTCTGCTTCAGGCAAAGGCTTATCATCTGCCCGTGCTTCAATCCTGTGGAGCTTTCCTTTCTTTATACAAACCACACCGTTTTCAATAATATCAAAATCAGAATTAACCGTAATAATAAGACCGTTATGTATTACAATATCAAAAACCATTTGTTTCCCTTAAAAGGTCGTCTTCAATAATTTTTCTTTCGTATTGTAACGGAATATATTTCTGAATTCTCCTATAACACTTCATGATACAATACTATTTTATTGTCAAGATCGCTTGACGAATAACAACACTCCATGTAAAAAAACTATAATGCTGAGCGGATACAGACAAAACAAATATTGCCGGGAGGGTGAATGATGCAGCAGGCAGATATTGTCATAATCAATGGCACTATTTTGACTTTGGATTCAAAAAATTCTATTCTTGAAAACGGCTTTTTATGTATTCGTGGCAACAGTATTTTTAAAATCGGGACCGGCAACCCCACATCATTTAAAGCCGAAAAGATCATAGATGCCGGGGGCGGCCTGATTCTTCCCGGCCTGGTGAACTGTCATACGCATGCGGCCATGAGCCTTTTCCGGGGGCTTGCCGATGACCTCCCTCTCATGGAATGGTTAAACAACTACATCTTTCCGGCAGAAAGCAAGATGGACGCGGAGTTTGTTTACACCGGAACCCTGCTTGCTCTTGCAGAAATGATTATGTCCGGCACAACCACATTCTGTGACATGTATCTGTTTGAGGACGAGGTGGCAAAGGCAGCCCGGAAAGCGGGTGTAAGGTGTCTGGTGGGAGAAGTCCTGTATGATTTTCCCTCGCCAAACTACGGGTCCGTGGAAAAAGGTCTTGAATATACCGAATCGTTGATTCAAAAATGGCACAATGACCCCATGGTATCAATAGCTGTAGAACCTCATTCCCTTTTTACATGCAGCCCTGAACTACTTACCGTGTCTAATGAACTGGCTTTGAAATATAACGTACCGCTGATTATCCATGTGGCAGAGACATTAACCGAAGTTAATGAGATAAAGAAAAAATACGGGAAAACACCGGTGAAGCACCTTGATTCACTGGGTCTTTTGGGTCCTCACTTGATAGCAGACCATTGTGTTCACCTGGAGGACCCGGATATAAAAACAATGGCGGCACACGGGGTAAAAGTCGTTCATAATCCGGAAAGTAATATGAAGCTGGCATCCGGTATTGCCCCGGTTCCTGAAATGCTTGCACGGGGCTTGACCGTAGGATTAGGGACGGATGGTTGTGCATCCAATAACAACCTGGACCTTTTTTCAGAGATGGATACGGCTGCCAAACTTCACAAGGTGAACACCTTTGATCCTACCGTCATGGATGCTCTTTCTGTGTTGAAAATGGCCACTGTCCACGGGGCAAGGGTGTTGGGGCTTCAGGATGTTACCGGTTCATTGGAAGTCGGGAAAAAGGCGGATGTCATTGTGATAGACACTCATAAACCCCATCTTACTCCCATGTATAACGCAACATCTCACCTGGTCTATGCTGCCAGGGGAAGTGATGTAAGGCACTCCATTATCAACGGTCAACCGGTTATGGAAGATCGTAAATTACTGACGCTGGATATTACTGAAATCATGGCACGGGCCAGAGAAACGTCCATTCGTGTGAGGTCGTGGCTGTCACTTTGAATTTCGATCACGCGCTGCGCGTGCGCCGCGTGTTGTGATTTGCTTGTTTTTCGAGATAGAACCGCCACTTGCAAAACATATCCTTGGGATGAGGATCAGGAGGGGCGAAAAGGCACTCAACTCCAATGGCAGAGTCTATTACATGAGCAAAGCTTGTAAATTCACCCCTGTGCATTTCCTTGCAATCAAATTCTCCCAGACCGCGCCTGAGTCTGGCTTCCTGTGTAGGACATGACGGCACAGAGATGATCACTTCCTCGTCTGATTCTTGAATCTCATATCCTACCAGGATGCACCAGGGGAAAAACTTCAAGGCGTTCACAAAACCTTTAAGACCTCTTTCCTTGATGTGAAACCGGGAGATCAGATCTTTTGCGGCCATTGCGGAAACACGTCCCCACACCTTCTCATTAATTCGCTCTGCTGTGGGCTGGTCAAAGCGCTCCGCCACATAGATAAACCAAAAAGCATCAACAACTCTGTAGTGCCAAAGGAGGAATTCGATATATTGTCTTAGTTCCGGTGCTTCCATTTCTTTAAAAATATCCATCTTCATGATTTTCTTCTCCTTTTTAATTGATGCTGCATATTATTTTTTGGTCTGAAATGCGGACAAACAGGGTGCGGCGGGGTTATTGTTTATCTCCCTAAACAGATTATATTTTTCCGGGTCAATATCATCATGTAACTTCTCAATAAATTAAGGGGTCCACTGGAGATATGATCATGTTGCCTATCATAGTTTCTTTTGTAATAGGCCTTGATAATACTTGGTCAACTTTACAAAGGTTTCGTGGTCCCCCCCTTTATCCGGGTGGTGCTTTAAAGCCATCTTCCGGTATAAACGGTTAAAACATTTGAGATCCATCTGCTTTAATTTTTCCCAGCTTGTTTCAAAAAGTCTTGCGGCCTCCTCCATGTTCACGCGCACTTTTTTCGGTGGAAGGTAAGTACGGTGACGATTCATGAATTCGTGAAGGTAATCCTGGAAAAGGGAACGCCGGGGAAATTCGTTATCGAAACACATAATCACATATTTGACCAGATAGTCCTGCAGCCTGTCGGACATCTCCATGCCGGCCCAGAATTTTTTATCATCATTAAGCCGGCAAACGGCATCAATAAAAAATTCATCCATCTTGGTTTGGCTGAAGTCCTGTGATCTTTGAGCGGCAATGACTTCGGAAAAAAACTGCTGAAGATCAAAAATGGTGTAGACATATGCTCTCAGTTCGTTCGGCTGAAGAATGCGCTCCTGAACCAGAAAGTACTGTTCAATCTCATCACGTGATTTCCCGTGGAGCACATTAAACAGCTTGAGCGGCATTTTACTCAGATTGCGTTGGTCCATCTGGGCAAATTTTAGATAATGGATACGTCGTTTGTCGAATACATGAACACTCGGATGGGTTTCCGGTGAATCTGCCTTAGAGTTGTCGAAGGATCGGTGAAACCCTTTTATTACCCGTTTTATTTCAGGATTCAGAAAATCCCAGAATATATGGTCCAATTCGTCCTGATCGGGATACAGTCCAAATTGTGCCAGTGCTTCTTCAATCGCTTCATCATAATAGTAACCGTGTGCACCGAGATAAATGATGTGTTTGGAGGGGTCAGTGCCCAAATCGAAAACATCTCGACTTTTCAAGTAGGGACCGTCAGGATAGGTTTCCCGAATATAATAATGAGTCTGATCTTTTATTTTCATTCTTGCAAGATACATAATAATATTATCATAACGCATACAAATAGTTGAGACAAGGTCTGTTTTAGCAAACCCCATAATTGTCTAAATATGAAAAATCTCCGGAATGCACGTCAGGTTTTAAAACGGCTATCTGTTGAGCTGTCGGCGAAAAGCCAAGGATTGTTCTTAGGTTTGTGATCTTGTAAGTGGGTTAAATATTCCCCACAACATTTCTGATGATCATTTCCAGCCGGGGAGAAGCTTGTTCGGCCACGGCAATGATTTGTTCAACCGTCGCAGGAACCGGCGTATCCGGATCGTGAACATTGGTTATGGTCGACAGGCCAAGCACCTTCATTCCGGCATGGACTGCCGTAATAACTTCCTGTATGGTCGAAAAACCCACGGCATCGGCGCCGATGGTCCTTAAAAAACGAATTTCGGCCGGCGTTTCAAGGGACGGACCCTTAAGCCCGGCATAAACACCTTCCTGTAAATGGATACCGGCATTTTTGCCTGCTTTTTCCGCATACGTCGCCAGCTTTTGGTCGTATGCATTGATCATATCTGGAAATCTGATTCCCCAGCTTTCTTCATTGGGCCCGATCAAAGTATTTAGTCCCGTCAAATTTATATGATCTTCAATGATCATAATGTCACCGGCATTAAATTCGGGATTAAGACCTCCGGCGGCATTGGAAAGGATCAGAATTTTAACACCTAATTCCTGCATAACTCGGATAGGAAAGGTAACCTCCACCGGTGAGTAACCCTCGTAAAGATGGAAACGGCCCTGCATGGCAATGATCTGTTTGCCCTGCATGCTGCCGAAAAGAAGTCTTCCTAAATGGCTTTCAACTGTTGATATTGGGAAATGAGGGATATCTTTATATTCAAAGGATGCGGAGATGTTTAAAGATGCCGCACTTTCTCCAAGGCCTGTTCCGGTCATAAGACCTATTTGGGGAAGCTTTTTAATACGAGCTCTTAAGAATTCAGCCGTTTCAACCGCTTTGTCTTTATAATTTTTCATTAGTTAATCCACCTGAACGTGGACATTAATCCAATGTTTCGTTGCAGTCAATAAAACAAAAAATCAA
>JAUWLP010000043.1 GCA_030613575.1 Desulfobacteraceae bacterium | reverse complement strand
ATTTTGACATTGGGGTTTTGGATTTGATTTGACATTTGGATTTTGTCATTTGAACTTTATTCCATAGGGCATCACAAATCACTACCTAACACGCATAGCAGCGCTGGGACCATCCCGCTACTGCGGGATGGTTTAAGGGATTAATTAAAGGCTATAGGAACCATGCAAAAGATTCTCGAACTCAAAGGCCTCAAAAAACATTATCCGATCCTGGGTGGAGTCCTTCGCCGAGAAGTGAACACCGTCAAAGCCTTGGACGGTATTGACCTGGACATTTACCGGGGCGAGTGCCTGGGCATGGTCGGAGAATCCGGTTGCGGCAAGACCACCACGGGGAAGGCCATTATTCGTCTGCTCGATCCCACATGCGGAAATGTCTATTACCACGGTAAAGGTCAAGAGTCCGGTGATCCGGTTGACATCGCAAGGACAAAAAAATCTGCGCTCAAAAGGCTCGGTATTCGAGGTAAGCTACAAATGGTCTTCCAGGACCCCACGACCTCCCTCAACCCCAGGATGCTGGCCAAGCACATCATCGCAGAACCCATCAAGACAATAGAGAGGCAGGGCGGCAGGGAGCTTGAGGACCGTATCATCGCACTGCTTAAATTGGTCGGTCTCACCAGGGACCACCTGCTTCGCTACCCACATGAATTTTCCGGAGGTCAGCGGCAGCGTATAGCCGTGGCCAGGGCCATCGCCACGAACCCTGAATTCATTGTGCTGGATGAACCCACATCAGCACTTGACGTGTCCGTGCAGTCCCAAATATTGAACCTGCTGAAGTCTCTTCAGGAAACCCTTGGCTTGACATACCTGTTTATAACGCACCATTTACTGGTGGTCAAATATATCAGTGATCGTACTGCGGTCATGTATCTTGGGAAAATAGTGGAGATCGCAAATACCGAGACTGTCTTTTCAAGACCCCTGCATCCCTATACACACGCGCTGCTCTCGGCCATTCCAATCCCGGATGTAGAACATAAGCAACGGCGCATCGTACTTTCAGGGGACGTCCCGAGTCCTGTTAACCCGCCCCATGGATGCCGGTTTCACACACGATGCCCCTTTAATGCTGACCTCTGCCGAAAACAAGAACCGCCCCTCAAAGAGGTGGAAAATGGTCACAAGGTAGCCTGCCACCGTCACAGTGAGATGGAAAACCTTATAGCCAAATGGTTCGCAACTTCTCAATAAGTTCGGATATGGGATAACGTTGTTGACTATGTTGACTAAGTGTCTCAATCGGTTGAGATATCGATTATACCGTCTATTTTTTCATCAAACAACTACATTGATGAAAAAAAACGCTCAATTTAGATTGTATCTCATAATCTTCGCGTGTTTGCCATCTTTTTGCCGTTCCAGATAATAGACATTGCCTTTAGGGCCTTTCGACTTTGAAATTACACCGTTAATATCTTTAAGGTCATTCTTATCAAGCTCAAATGTTTTAAGTTTTTTAATTTTCTCTATATGCTTGCTATTATGCGCCCCTACGATGGCCCCTGCAACCAATTGTTTTTGCAACACGTATTTGATTGCCACTTCTGCAATGCCCACCTTGTGTTTATCAGCTACGGCTTTCAGGCATACCAGGAGCTCCTGAAAAAGATCCCATCCACCGAATTCATCAATGATTAGCTTATATTTCGTGAGAGAACGATTCTCTAATGGCTCATGCGGTTCTTTCACCCCAATATAGCGTTCAGTTAAGAAACCGCCCGCAAGGGTTCCATAGCAAAGCAACTTAATATCATGCTGTTTACAAAGTTCTAAAATATCCTCTTCCGGCCGTTGGTCAAGAACCGAGTATTGAACCTGGATAGAAACCACCTGGACCCCCTCATTTAAAATCTCTCTTAAATGGACGGCATCGAAATTAGTCACTCCTATGTAGCGAATCTTTCCCGCCTTCTGTAATTCAGCCAAATGCTGAGCCAGGTCTAAATATCCTGGAATGGATAAATCCCACCAGTAAAATTGTACAAGATCCAGTCGTTCAACACCAATACGTTTCAATGAACGGTCAACAAGAGCCTCTGTATAGGCTTTGGTAAATATTGGCAGTTCATCTAAATCGGGAACACATTTTGTATGCACCTGAACTGCAGGAAGTTCGCCGGATTCGAATGTACTTTTATATTTCTTTAGGAATTTACCGATCAACTCCTCAACCCCGGTGTATATATCAGCACAATCAAATGTGGTAATACCGGCTTCCACAAAGGATCGCATATCTTCAATGGCCTGCTGTTCATCAATCATCTGACTATGGCCTTCAGATAACTGCCAGCCACCTTTTAATACCTGTGAGATGGAGTAGTTAGGCGTCAAATCTGATCGAGGAAAATCTCTATTCATTTAAATACTCTCCTTATCTTCATTCCTCTTTTTCAAAGAAACTGCTGTTACCTCTTTATGGCGAAAAGAACTTTTGCCAGTGCGGGTTATCTTAAAAAGACCTCCACAATTAGGATCCGGACACGCTATAACCATGTCGGTTGTCATCCAGTCGTTTTTATGAGTCTGCCTCTGTTTTGCTGGAAGCAATGGCAGAAGAGCCGCGATGGGATACAGGGGGAAAGGCTGTCCAGGAGGAAAATAAATGTTCTCTCCCTTCACCTCAAAAAAAGATCCAACAGGATGATTACAAATAAACGGTTTCCGTTCAGGATTTTCGATGGTTTCAACTTTTAAATCATAAAGATCAAATTCATCGCCAAACCTATTTTCTTCGCTCATATTGCAACCTCTCATGATAAAATAAATTTTCCACAATAACCATTTTAACACCCACAAGAACCTAAGTCTGAGACTCTTTTTAATGCCCTTAACAAAATGACTATTAACACTTAGTAAAGAAGCGGTGATAGACTATCATCAAAAAGATCCTTTCTATGGTTAATATCCCATAAAGTGTCTTGGTAAAACCAAGGAAAACCATGGAACATACGTGACCACCATGAGAAAACCGATCATGGTTAAAATATAGGGAATAATCGGCCGGATAACTGAGCTCATTGGCACCTTGGCAATACCCGAGGCTATAAATAAGGACAAACCAAAAGGCGGGGTCGTAAAGCCAATACCGAGATTCATAATGACGAAAGTCCCAAAATGCACTGGATGGATGCCCAACTTCACGGCCAAGGGAAACAGAATCGGAACAAGGATAATCACGGAGAGGGACGCATCAAAGAACATGCCCATAAACAAAAGGAGTATATTGACGGCGAATAGAAACATCAATTTCCCACCGGGAATGCCGATCATGAAGTTTGCCAACTTTAACGGAATCTGTTCCTTTGCCATGACCCAGCCGAATCCATAGGAAATACCGACGACGAGCATGACCACGCCCGATATTACGGCAGACTTCCAGAGTATTTCCGGAATTTGAGACAACTTGATCTCTTTGTAGAGCACTACAGAGAGGAAAAACCCATACATAACGGCCACGGCGGCCGCCTCGGTGGCCGTGAATATGCCAAGAATGATCCCTCCCAATATGATGACGCCCATGAAAAGGGAGAGAAAGGATCTTTTAAGGGTTATAAGAAATCCCTTGATAGTGGCCCGTTTTTCCCGGGGAAAATTCTTTTTTCTTGCTATGATGTACGTCAGGAGCATCAAGATAAGTCCCATGCCAATCCCAGGGACAAAACCGGCCAGAAAAAGAGCCCCGATAGATGTGTTTGTCAGGCTTCCGAAAACGACCATGGTGAGACAGGGCGGAATCAAGACGCCCATACCACCGGCCGCGGTGACCAGGGCGGCCGCAAAACTCGGGTGATACCCACGTTTTTTCATGGAAGGAATCATAACACTACCAATAGCTGCCGTATCTGCTGCCGACGACCCGGAAATATCGGAAAAAAAGATAGTTGCGGCAATAACCACCATGCCCATGCCGCCACGAATATGTCCCACCAAGGCATTGGAGAGTTCAACAATGCGCCGGGAAATACCCCCTGTCTCCATAAGCATGCCGGCCAGGACAAAGAGCGGCACAGCCAAATAAGGAAAATGATTCAGGCCTGAAAATATTTTTTGCGGAAGAATCTCGAGAGGAATACCGCCAACGAGAAGAGCCATTGCTGTTCCAACGCCAAGAGCAAAAACAATGGGAGCTCCGAGTATAAGAAGAATTAAAAAAACAGCAAAAAGTGTGAGAGCCACGGTTTACCCCTCCTCAGGAGTTTTTCTGAAGAGCCCTACGGTTTGTACTGTCATATGCAATAACATGATCACAGCAGAAATAGGAAGAATCATATACACGAATGATACCGAGTATCCCAATGCCGCTGTGCTTTGCATCCTCATCGCCAACGTAAATTTTGTGCCATAGACTAAGAGAATAATGAGCATGAACATAATTGAGAGATTTACGACTACTTTTGCAATTTTTTGTATGAAGCGGGGAAGAAGGACAAGAAGGACATCAAGTCGAGGATGTTCATCATACCTAATTCCAACACTGGCCCCAAGCATGCACATCCAGGCAAAAGCAAAGGTTGACATTTCCTCTGACCAGTCGAGGGGGGCATCCAGCACATAGCGAAACAATACCTGAAGGAACACGAGCACAGCCATGGCCCCCGTGAGGAACCCTGCCATTTGTTTTACGGCATTATTTAATAACCGGCTGATTCGATTTACTGTCACGATTAAAACGTTTTCATTTGCATGTAAATAATATCGATTACCATGATCAAAGGATAATGATCGACAGCCTGCCGGTCATTGTGACCTGTTATCTTACCGATGATTATTCCAAAGGGGAACTTATTTTGAAAGCTCCCCTTATGGAGTTTAAGCCTTATTTTACGGCCTTGATCTGTTCAATGATGTCCATGCCTACAATTTTGGAGTATTTTTCAGTAACTCCTTGTGACGCCTGCGCAAAGGCTTTCTTATCAACCACATTGAAAAGAACTTTATTTTCGCGCACCAACTTGCCGATGATACGGTAGTCGATTTCTGTAGTGATTTTGACACCGATGGGGATCACTTTTGCGGCCGCACCCAAAATTGCCTGTTGCACGTCGCCGGGCAGGGAGTCGAATTTCTTTTTTGACATTGTCAGGAAGAATGCCTGATATTTATGATCGCTAATAGAAAAATAAGGAGCCGGCTCATAGTGTTTCATTATTTCATAAGAGTATGGCTCCAACCCGGCGGCATCTATTACCCCCTGCTGGAGAGCGGTGTAAACTTCACCAAAATTCATGGGTGTGGCTTTGGCACCCCAGGAATTGATCGTATCCACATATAATGGATTCTGGATAACTCGGTACTTCATCCCGGCAACATCTTCCGGTTTGTAAATCGGACGCTTGCTATTGTAAATGCTTCGAAACCCGAGGTTCATACCGGCAAGCACCATGATGCCGTGCTTTTCCATTTTCTTATTGATCGGTTTTCCAATCGGTCCGTTGATGACCTTCATGGCGTGATCAATGCTGCGGTAAAGGTAAGGGACATCAACATAAACCATCTGGGGCTCCCAGAGTGCCAGCAGTGAACTTTGAACAATTGCCATGTCCACCGTGCCGATCATTTCACCTTCGAGGGTGTCTTTTTCCCCTCCTAATTGACCCGAGTGGTAGATTTTAATCGTAACCTTGTCTCCGACCTTTTCTTCCACCAATTTTTTGAATTCTTTTGAGACAATTGTGTATACGAAAAACGGGGGTGCCTCATTGGCCAATGAAAGTTCGATTTTCCCGCAATGACCTGTTGA
The DNA here is from genome assembly GCA_030613575.1 of Desulfobacteraceae bacterium. Classification (GTDB taxonomy): domain Bacteria; phylum Desulfobacterota; class Desulfobacteria; order Desulfobacterales; family UBA11574; genus S5133MH16. Next base: position 10,878 of record JAUWLP010000043.1, on the reverse strand, counting down.
GGGATTGAGGCCCAGCAAGAACCCCATGCAAATGACGGACAGCGCACCGATAAACAATAATTGTTTTAATGCCTTCATCTCTATACCTCCTTTTCTTAATACATGGTTGCAGTTAAAAAATATCCCACGAACTTGATTTACTCTCCCACCTCCTTTCCTCCGAATTTTCTCGTTTACACTAATGATTTCAACTATCTTCTCATTGTGATTCGAATAGATTCCAGATGTGTTAATATTTTCAATACATGCGGTTTTTCAGAATCGTAATAAATAGAGTCACCTTCTTGTAAATCATGCGAAACACCATCATGTTCAAATATACAGGTACCTTTTATAATATAAACCCAGCAGTATCCTGACTGATTTTGAGGTATTACAACAGCGCCCTGTTTTCCCTTGAAGTGACTTACAATTGCATCACGCGAGATGAGACCATAAGGGCAGAGAATGGTTACGTCAAAATCATCACTATAAATTATCTTTTGCTCTTTTGGATCAAACTTACGGAATCCTATCGGCTCTTCATTGAAAAAATAATCGATTGGTTTTCTGCATATGTTTGATATTTCCATCAGGAGGCTCACAGAGGGTGACTTAGTTGCAGTTTCAACTCTCTGAAGCATAGAATTGCTCGTACCAACAAGCTTGGCAAATTGTTCGATTGTTAATCCTAAAGCCTTTCGTTCTTCTCTTATTTTTTGGGCTAAATTTTTCATGATATAAAGGCCCTGAATAAATTATTCTTTTCGGACTCTCATGGTTTATTTCTTCCATTCTGCTATGCAGCTTATTAATAGATTATATTTTCATATATGAACTAATTTATTTATATTTAAATTTACATTTATTTTATAAACATCAGCGTGTCAAGAAAAATATTCATATTAAAAAAACTTTTTTAGTTTATGAATTTTTTAAGGCATTTAATCTGATTTTCACCAATGAGTTTGTAACGTTAATCTATGAAGTTGTCGTCATTTTAAAGTCTTAAGTTGATAAGAAGTCCCTTTTTTGGAGGAGATCTTCCGGCATAAAGTCTTCAAGATGCTGCTTTCCAAAGGGAAGAGTGTTCAAAATCTTGTCAGCATGATTAAGATCAACAGGCGCACTGCACCCTATACAGCGGGTGCTGCAACAAATTTCCAAATCACCCATCCCTTCCATCCGCTTTTCGGTCGGCACTTCAGATTAGTTTCATCTCGTCTAAACTGGCAACATGGGGATAGAAAAGAGAAAAATATTCCATAAAGGGATGCAGTCGGGCAGCCGTCGGGGAAAGATACAAAAATCAGATCGGATTTGGCGTATCAATTGGTCACGGAATATGGTATGACATTAGCGGAAACAGGGCGACAACTGGGTGTATCCACATCTGCTATCTCAAATTATCCACATAAACATTGGAGCACTGGATGATACACTGGGAACAGCCGGCGTATTTGTAAATTCCGCCGCGTTCTTTTATGGTATTGTGCAACGCTTCTCCGTCTATCTTATCTACTCCTTCAAATTGACCCTGGCTGAAATTGCGTGTAGGGAACGCACCTAGGGCGTTTACAGGCGCCATAATCGCGTTCATGTCGTACATAGCCAGCTCCCCGGTGTTAGGCTTAGTGGCGTCGGATTCCATTATCGCGCGCCGAAATACCTTTGCCGCTTCTTTGAAAGCCTCGTAGTCATGGTATTCGACACCCGGCGCATCCGTACTATCAATTACAATCGCTTTGATGCCTTTTGATCCCAAAACGGCACCCATGCCGCCGCGCCCCGCATGTCTGGAGGCATGGCCCTCCTTATCAGCTACCGCTATGGAGGCAGAGGAAAAACGATTCTCACCGGCAGGCCCGATAGAGAGCACACCTACTCTGTCTCCGTATTTTTCTCTCATACGCCTAACCACTTCGTAGTTTTTGAGGCCCTTCAGATCAGCTGCCGGAAGAAGCAGTGCACCATCTTTATTCACCAGTATGTATTGCAATTTATCGCCTGCAGGCATAAACGCCTCCTTTTTTGGGTTCAGGGTTTCATATATTATGCTATCAAAAAGTCCTGTTATTTGAAAAAATTTAGAAATCTCCAAGAATTTCAAGGGCTAATCTGATATACCATCATAGATGGTGTCAAATCCTAAAATATAGGGTTGTTCTTTCTCGGTTAGGCTTATAAACAATGCTAAACATGTCACTGCTATAACAATTTCCACAAAATGCAACGCAGGATGTTTTGGGGAACATAATATTCTACGGACAGGAACTTGCTTTTCAAGACCTTTGCATAACCTCCGAAAATAAATGCTTTCAAGCGTTCATTTTCTTTCTGTGTGGGATAGGGGACATTGTGAAAGCGCCGGGATAAACCGGCATAGGGTATGGGATGAAAGAACCCTACATGAAAGGAGTAGCTGATCCGTCATAGCCCCGAGTCATGCGCGAGCATCCGTGATGGTGCACGTGAAGCGTTGACAGGGGGAAGCGCCCCGATAGCAGGATGTACCACAGGCCAGCCATTGAGCTCCGAAATCACCCGTTCGGGGTGCCGACCTTGTACAACGATGGGGAAGGCAAAACGGAGTGCGGCGTTATACAGCGAGTCGCCCCCCGGCCCTGATTGCCACCTGTGACGTCTGCATGTTGCTTGACTCTACGGACACGAGACACCGCTGACGGCTTCACGCTTTTTCCTGTAATGCCGGTCCCTACCCAGGTGAAACCATGCACTCTCGCCTTAGGCCTACCGGATATTTTTTATAACTTGCTTCCAGATCGACACATTGTCCATGGGGGTCTCCGGAGCAATATCACAGGCCCCTCCCAGAATGTGACCGATGTCACCGGCCTTTTCCATACAAGAACGTATTTCCCTTTCTACCTGTTCTTGGGTGCCCATATACAATATGTTGGACACATCGATGTTGCCAAGCGTTGTAATTTTTTCCCCCAACACTTCTTTGGCATATTTTAAATCGACGAGAGAATCCACCGAGAGCACATCATGGTCGATTTCCATAATGCTCTCAAGTCTATCCGAGGTATCACCGCATATGTGAAACAATACATGCTTATTGGCTTTTCTTACGATATTGGCAACTTCGATTACATATGGTTTTGCATACGTGTCAAATATTTTTGTTGATATTAATGATCCTGAAGCGGTTGGATCGCAAATGAAAATTCCATCCACGTCCAATTTTGTCAAATATCCACAATAGCTTTTTAATACCTCAGTGGTGAATTCAAGAATGTCTTTTACCAGTGAGGGGTTTTTATAGGTATCCCGAAGGATATTTTCGACGCCTCTAATTTCTCCTGCCAATGTAAATGGAGCCGTAATCGTACAGTATAAGTACTTTTCATTTCCAAGGTGATCAATGAGACGTTGCGCTGACTCTACCGCACTTTTTATCCGATAATCCTGATGTACGTCTGGAACTTCAAGTTTCTTTAGGGAATCCTTGTCCTCGATCACATGCGCCATCGTGATTGGGCTCCCCACATCCGGCATCTGGATTTCGCACCCGATAGCCTCAACGGGCGACAACCAGTCCCACATGGCTTCGATACCGTCAAAATCACAATTCTGTATCACTTTCAATTGGGCGTTAACGCCCAGTTCTGGGTTTTTAATACTATCCGATGCCGTAACCTGGCTGTACCCAAGGGCCCAATACCCTGGAAAAGGACCGCACGTTGGGACATAATCCACTGGTTCTTTATTGATTGCTGCTAAAAAACGTTCCTTGGAGGTCATTTCTGGTTTCATATCGAATCCTTTCATTATAAGAATTGTCTTTACCGGCATCCATTTTTTAGTGGCCCTTCCTTAACCATTACGCAAATGACTTCATTGCGTCGGAGAATTGATGCGCTTGTCGTTAATTTTTCTCTGATTCGAACTTTGCCATAAACTCACCCACATGCTTCATCAACCGCAGTCGAATAGACGGCCTTGTGCTGATGACACCATCTATTTTATTCGTTTTCTAACGGTTGTTTCTGCCGTATCCGGGCGGATTCCCGGATCTATGCAATCCCCGCCGTAAACCTTACGTTATTCTCTATGCGAACCTGAATGCTAAAAGGTTTTACAATCATAAAAATATCGGGCAATATCCAGCTTAGCCAAACCGCGTCCTCCCATCCAAAGGCTAATAATTTTGCTGTCCCTCCAGTGCTTCTCGATATGGCCTTCCCGGGCATAGCCCTGGGAACCCATCAGGTCCATTGCTTTGTTAATCAAGATGGTCATTTGATCCGTCACGAAAAGCTTGTTCGCCCGTGTTTTTGCCAAAAATTCGGCACCTGAAGGGTCGATTCCATATGCCTCCGGATTATCCATCATCCGTGCTTTCATATAGGTATCGGAACGACAGACTTCGATGCTCATCGCAATGTCAGCCAGAACCGACGCTGTCATACTGTGCTCTTTCAATACCTTCCCACCCACAACACGCTTGTCACACCACTCCTTAACCAACTCATAACAGTTGCGCATGATACCGATGGCTTGAGCCGAGGCGCCGATATTTCCGGCATTCATGAATAATCGAGCGGCCGTGGCATCATCTCCGGGTTTTGGATTCGCTCGGTTTTCTTTGGGCACCCGGACATTTTCAAACCAAACATCGCCATTTTTATCTCCGGACATACCTGCCTTCTGGTACGGATCCCCCTGAATCACACCGGGCGTGTCTGCAGGAACATAGATAATGGCAAAAGAGTCGTCATCTTCCACACCCGGATTGGTTGTACAAAAGACGGCGAACAGGTCAGCCACACCGCCGGAATTCGTCGGCCACAGCTTGTGCCCATTGATGACCCATTCATCCCCGTCAAGTTCGGCCGTTGTCGCTATATACCGGCCATGGGTTCCGTCAATATTTTCGACATCAGACCCGCTTCGCTCGTCGGTAATGGCCGCGCACCCGATAAAGAGTTTTTCCGTTTGACAGGCAAGAGGCGCAAACTTTTCAATAAGAACCTCATTGGGGTTAGGGGCTAAAATCGGCAGAAAAGCCCAATTGCCGCAATCTGCCGCCGTGGCCAAACCGGAGTCACCTCTGGACATTTCTTCCAGTATCAGGCAGTAGGTAATGGAATCCAACTCGAAACCACCATATTTCTCCGGCCAAGGGGCGCGCTGCCAACCGAAATCCAACATGAGTTTTCTCAACAACTTCTCGTAAATTTTATGATCTTTCCAGTCCTCATCGAGCTCAGCTCGAACTGGAAATATTTCCTTTTCAACGATCTCCCGGCAACCTTGAACGATCTGTTTTGTCTCATCACTGATCCATTCACTGGGCAAGGAAAAAATATCCTTCATTTTCATTATGAATCTCCTTTTCTAAAATAACTATCACTGCGATTTAGATTCGAAATTTTAAGCCTGCTTCCAGTTGAGAATTCACTTCAAGTCGGATTCTGTCTCCGAAATTCTTCAGTCGACGATATACACTTTTTCGTTTCTCAAACGGTACCGGTTGGCACGTCGATGACATACTGATCCGGGTACTTCTTCCGTTCGTACCTTAAGTAGGCCCATATAGGAACCCCTAAACCGCCAAAATAGATAACAAACATGACCCAGAGTGTGAGATCAAAATACTTAAACGTATAAAAGGCCATCACAGCGCCACAAATGACAGCGATGACACCCATGGCTTTTCCTCCCGGTGCCGTCCATGGTCTTTGCCATTCCGGATGTTTATTGCGGAGCCGGATAAAGGACAAGCAGGAGACTATGTAGCAGATGGCCACGCCAATTGCCATTAAGGTGAACAGAGATTCGAGCCAGCGCGTTCCCGATATTGCAATAAATACAAACACAATCAGAAGAATGGCCAAATTGGCTTTGCTTGGGACGTCGTACTGGTTTAACCCGTCAAACCAGCGTGGCAGTATGCGCGATTTTCCCATACCGTACATCAGTCTTACGGATCCGAGCCAGAACCCGTTGAGACATGTAAGACACGCGAAAAGGGTCGCTATGGCCATGGCGTATTGAGCGCCGACACCATAATGGGTCTTCAAGAGTGTGGCACTGGTCATTTCTGTTTTTGTCAACTCATCAAACGGCAGCATGCCGGAGTTGACGATGCACAATCCTGCATAAAAGATAATACAAAATATGATAGACCCGACGAGTGGTATCCACAACTTTTTGACCGGATATTTCGATTCTTCAGCAAACTGAGGAATGAGTTCGAAGCCGAAGTACATCGTCACCATCAATCCAGTTGCTGTCAAGAAACCACTCCCGCCAGTCTGAAAAAATGGGGTCCAGTTATCCGTGGAGAATGTCGAGTGCGAAACAAACGCAATTATTGTACCGACGCCTATGACGACGAGAACAAGAAACATGATGAATTGGGCGGTAGCACTCAAAGACAGCGCTCGTGAATTCATGAAATAAAAGACAAGGCAAAGGGCAACGCATATGATGACCAATGCGGAATGCGGCATCTCCGGCCACCAGAGATAAGAAATGAGCCCCCCGATCGCATAAAGCTGGAATGCAATAACTGTTGAATACGCAAGCATGAGACTCCATGCACCCCAAAATGCCGCTTCCTTTCCAAAGGCATTGTGAATGAACACAAAAGGTCCGCCAACGTGGGGCAGCATACTTGTCAATTCACCGTACACAAGGCCGATGGGAATACACAGTAGTCCGGTAACAACAAAAGCCAGAGCGATTGACGGACCGGAAAGTGATATCCACCACTGCATCATTACCAGCCAAGGTCCGATGATTGATCCTGCGGCCATGGCAAACAGGAACATCCCGCCCATGACCTTCCGTAACGCTTGTTTTTCTTCATCCATCACTTACCTCCTTTGTTTTAGGTTTTTATTAAAACATCAGCATCCACAAAAACCCCACGGCCGTTTTCGTCTGACAAATACTGACGATACGGCAATGCGCAACCATACAGAATGTGTATTATCGGCAAGTATTTTACCGCCCACCGGCGAAAGTGTGGATCAATTCAAAATACTATAACGTCTCAAAATTCAAGAAACCCCAGGAATCGGAGTCCATGAACGACTGTTATCGATGGAATATATTGCTGTCATGTACTTCTTTATTGATGGATGAGATATGTATCATAGATAAGCAAGATTCGATTGTCAACTATTATTTTATCATTTTTCGAACTTATTACAATAATAATAGTCGATTTTCGAATTCTTGTGAAATGGAAAATAAAAGTCGCCGGTGCGCCCGACGCCATCATTTTATCAAACACTCGCTTCAAATGAACCTGAAGATGAAATATAGTGGATTTCTATTATTATCAATATATTATCATTACAATATCCACCGATTGGGGCCGGAGATCCATGCAGAGATCTCCACATCCAACCCAAAGCGATCACCCGGTGTATAAATATTGCCGTTGTTCGATATCCACTTATCTCATTTTATAGTGGTTGTCAAAAGTATCTTCCGTTTGGCTGGCGCGCTTCAAGTTTCGGCTGATTACGGCAACCAGCGGATCGTCTGTCCCTGCCTTCTAAACCATTGGAGGTTCATAACAAACCGTACTTCTTTACGCATTACCGATTGCCATCTGTTCATCTTAATCAAGACCCTTCGGGCAGGTTTGAAACGGTAGGTTTATATCACCATATGAAGCGCTCTACGCAAAGCGGCGTTTGGGGGGCGCACCTTTTCAGTCGGTACGATTTACCCTTTTATCATATTTATATCTTTGGCATCGGGAAATACAGCCATAAACTCACCCAGGTGCTTCATGAGCTGAAGCCGAATAGAGGGTTTGGTGCTGATGACACCATCTATTTTGTTTATTTTGTCAAGCAGAACCAGGAGGTCGTGTTGTGACGCTACGCTAAACTCCACATCGAATTCGTCATGTCCTGCCAGTTGTGCAACGTACCATATCTGATCCATTTTGCTTAAACTGCTGCCAATCGATTGTGTTTTCTTGGTATTGGCCGTTATCCTGATGTTTCCACTCAGATCGTAACCCAGTCTTGCCCGGTTTCTTATGGCGACAATTTTTATAAGCTCGTTATCAATGAGACGCTTTATTCGTTTTCTAATAGTGGTTTCTGATGTTTTGAGCTTTTTGGCCAACTCTGTGTTCGGCATCCGTCCGTTCTGTTCCAAGAGTGAGATAATTTTTGAATCCATATCGTCAATATTTTCTTTCATTGAAATCTCCTTTTCTCTTTCAATAAACGTGCGTTATCAATGAAGCGTGTCCTGCAGTCTCCCTAACGGGTTGAACGCCTTGCCCCGGCAAGCTAAGGCAAAATTTGCCGGAAAGCATCGCTTCAGCATGCTGTTCGGAACCTATTGTGATTAATACCAAATACCTGATGTCGATTGTGTTGTCAACCGGACGCAGATGAGCCTCCCTTAATTTATCTATCTGCAGGAAAATCCGGGGTCTCGATATCATCATGCACCCGGTTTTCGGCTGCCTGCCCGCTGAAGATGTTCCCTCAAGGGTGATGAAGCCGGCATAGGCGCAAGACTTTACTTTTTCATCACGTAATGATAAAAGCCGGCATCAAGGAGATGCGTAAAAGCTTTTCTGAGTATATCAACAGGGTACAGAAAGGTGAAGAGGTTATAATAACTAAAAGGGATGAACCTGTTGGCAAACTGGTTCCAGTTGAAAAGAAGATTCCGAGTACACTCAAGAGTCACAAAGAATTACGGAAGGCAATTAAGCCAATGGGAAAACCGCTCTCGGAAGTTATTCTTGAATCAAGGGAGGAGCGTTTTTAGGTGGGTTCAATCTTTGTCGATACCAGTGCACTTGTCAAATATTACTATCCTGAAGAAGGGAGTGAAAGGGTAGAATCCATGCTTCTGAAGGCTGAGGGCGTCTATCTTTGCCAGGTAGCGACAACAGAGTTTGCATCCGCTCTCATGAAGAAGATCAGGACCGGAAACCTTGAGATGGAGGCGCAAGTTCTCATATGGAACATTTTCCTGGATGATCTTGACACAAGGCAGATGCAGCTTATCCCTCTTGATGAAAGACACTACCGAAAAGCCTCGGAGATTATTAGAGGTTATGGTCACAAAGAAGGGATTAGAACGCTTGATTCCCTACAGCTTGTTGCCGCATTTGACGTCTATGATGCGATGTTTCTTTCTGCGGACAACTTCCTTTCTGACCTTGCTTCTAAAATGGGATTTAAGGTAGAAAGGATTTAGTTTAATAGTAACTACCAGCAATTCTAATTACGGCTTTCATCTGGCAGGACCTAAAGGTCAAAATGAGAATTGCTGAGTAACTCCCCTAATTGACTGATGCTCAATTAGGTGGTATTGGGTATTGGCTATCTGATATTGGCTTTAAGGTGTTTCATGTCTTATTTTGTATTTCTTCCCTGATAGAGATATAAAAAATGAAAAATAATATTTTAAACCAGTACCCAGTACCGGATACCAAGTACCACCTCAATTGAGGTACTCAGGCTCACGGTTCAGGGTTTTCGCATTAGGCGGATGAGAGAGTGATGAAGATCAAATGCAAGAAAGTTTGAAAGTGGAAAAGCGGTATGGATGATTTGATCGAAAAAGGCGCACTGATGATAAGAGAAGCCCAAAAAATATTGATATTCAGCGGTGCAGGCATGAGTACTGAGTCCGGCATTCCTGATTTCAGGAGTCCCGGGGGTGTCTGGAGTAAATATGACCCTTCAGATTTTTACTTTGATAAGATTATTTCCAGTGAAAAAGCCAGGGAAAAATACTGGGAGATGAGCACTGAATTCTATGATACCATGAAAGATGCTGTCCCAAACCGTGCCCATCTGGCTATCAGGGCCATTGAAGAGAGCGGAAAACTTCTGGCCATTGTCACGCAGAACATAGACAATCTGCATCACAAGGCTGGGAATTCGCCGGAGAGAATTATTGAGATCCACGGCACGGCATTTTCAGTTTCCTGCCTGAGTTGCGGGAAAAAGTATGACCGGGATAACATACAGGAACGCTTGAATTCGGGGGTGAAAGTACCCTATTGTGACGACTGCACAGGTATTCTGAAACCGGACACCATCTCCTTTGGTCAGGCTATGCCCGAGGATAAAATGGCGGATGCACTTATGTATGCCCGCGAATGTGATCTCTGCATTGTTCTGGGTTCTTCCTTAGTGGTCTACCCTGCTGCTTCTGTGCCCGTCCATGCTATTCAAAACGGTGCCAGGCTGATTATTATCAATCGAGATGAAACGCCCCTTGATGCAGAGGCCGATCTGGTATGTCATGAATCACTTTCCAAGGCCCTGGGGCAGATGGTGAGAGGTTTAAACCCTTGATAGGAATAACAGGGCTGATAGCCTTTCCGCTTCCAGCCGGAGGGCTTAAAGGTCGGCTTCCGGCTCATAAAGCCTACAGCTCGGAGAGAGGGGAGTTTAGGCGTTAGTAATTGAGAAGTTAAAAAAAATCATGTCTATCCCTGGCCCAGACCTGGTTGTATGAGCAATGCCTACAGTTGGCCAATATGTATTAGCTCATTGCCATACACAAATAAAATCAATAAATTCGCGCCAGGGCGGGCCTGTTAATCCTGTCAAAAAAATATAAGTAATCTTTAGGGGGAAATCATGTTGCGAATCGGTTTTGTTGGGTGGCGAGGTATGGTTGGCTCGGTTCTTATGGGACGTATGAGGGAAGAACAGGACTTTAAAGGCTTTGAGCCATTTTTTTTCACAACGTCAAATATCGGCGGAGAAAGTCCTGATGTAGGACTCGACACTCAACCACTGAAGGATGCATACGACATCGAGCTCCTCTCTTCACTAAATATAGTTTTGACCTGTCAGGGCGGTGACTACACTAAAAAAGTCTATCCTGATTTACGCAAACAAGGTTGGAACGGGTATTGGATTG
>JAUWLP010000071.1 GCA_030613575.1 Desulfobacteraceae bacterium | reverse complement strand
AACCTTCGGTTTTCTGCATGAATATGAATATTTTAAGCGTTACGGTCTGGCCCGCGGAGTTTCTCTGGATAATGTGGTTATCATTGATGACAAAGATGTGGTTAATAAAGACGGCCTGCGCTATAGGGACGAATTTGTGAGGCATAAAATCCTCGACTGCATCGGAGATTTTTCACTTCTCGGCATGCCTATTTTAGGCCATGTGGTAGTCAGTAAATCCGGCCATGAATTCAACCACGCTTTTCTTAAGGAATTTTTTTCTCGAAAAGAATCATGGGAGACCCGTACAATCAATAATGTAAATGAGTTGCCCTCCTATCAATCAAAATCACTTGCCATTTAACAATGTATCCGCTATTAATCAATGTGAGTAGTCCAATTTAGGCTTTTCCATATATGGTTTTTGCCTGTGTTGGGCTCTTTTTTCAATAGGCTAAATAGATACAAACAATTTATTTCGCTTACAAATTTTCATCTATCTTTAAAATTTCGAGCATTATATCTATATGATTTCATCAAGGAATCGTAAAATATGTATCTGGCTCCTTGGCATAATCTTTTTTGCCCAGAATCTATCTTTTGCCCAGGATGCCAAATTGACAAACATAATTGTTGCCAATACGCGAGACGACCTTCTTGTTTACCTGAAGGTTGAAGATGCGTTTAGAGAAGAAATGAAAACGGCTATATTCAGTGGTGTTCCCACCACATTTTCATTTTTCATTAAGCTTTACAAGGTACGCAATCTATGGCTCGATAAAAAGATCGCCGATATAAAAACGACGAATACCATCAAGTACAATAACCTGAAAGAAGAATTTGTTGTAACACGGTCATGGGATGGCGGCAGACCGCAGATTACGCATTCTTTCGCAGAGGCCCGGAAATTAATGGCTGTAATTGACAGCCTGAAAGTTGTCACTCTTAACAAGCTTGAAAAAGGCGGGCATTATCAAATAAGGGCTGAGGCTGAGCTTAGCAAAATAACCCTTCCTTTTTATCTGCATTATGTCCTCTTTTTTGTTTCTCTATGGGACTTTGAAACCGACTTGTATACCATAGATTTCATCTACTAGATCGACCAATTATCATGGTAAATAAAAGATACAAAAAGCCGGCATCTTATATTTCGGATGAAGAGCGCAACAGAAGAAAGCGCGAGGTCATTATTATTTTTGTCATCATTGCAGTGGTGGCTATACTGACTTATGCCGAGAACAGGATAATACATTTTGGAGCCGGCATCCCCGTTTCCAATACCATCCTGATGTTTATATTGATCAACATCAATTTGCTGTTGCTGATCCTGCTGATATTCCTTGTCTTCAGAAATTTGGTAAAGCTCCTTTATGACAGAAAACGCAAAGTAATGGGCGCAAAGCTTCGAACCAAACTTGTGGTAGCATTTATAACGCTGTCACTTTTGCCGACCATTATACTTTTTTTCTTTTCCATCAACTTTATCACAACCAGCATTGAATTCTGGTTTAACGTTCCGGTAGAAAAGGCCCTTAAAAATTCACTGCTGGTGGGCCGGAGTGTATACTGGCATGCTGAAGAGAGCAGCCAGTTTTTTATGGAAAGAGTATCATATCAAATAGAAACAAAAAAACTTTTGGATCCCGCAAAGAAAAAAGCCCTTTCCCATTACATTCAAATTGTCCAGCGAGAGTTTAATCTTCATGCCGTTGAACTTTATGACGCCAATGCAAGTCGCCTTACATTTTCCCTTTCGCCGGAATTGGAAGATATGTCCTTTGGAGTGGTTTCCGCCGATAATCTTTTAAAACAAATGCCGCTCAAAGGTGTCCGCTCAATCTCTGAAAGTAATCTTGCAGGGGAGCTCATCAGAACTATCGGAACCATCCCTTTTGGAGCAAAGCGTACCAATGCAGAGGCGTTTGTTGTGTTAACCAGACTGATGCCGCCGGACCTTTCCGAAAACATGGCGTCCATTTCAAGAGGGTTTGAAGAATACCAGCAGATAAAACTTCTTAAGAAACCGATTCAGGTGACTTACTATATAACCCTTTCAATTGTAGGGCTTCTGGTTGTATTTTGTGCTGTATGGTTTGGCTTCTACTTAGCGAAAACCATTACCATACCGATCATGGAACTGGCTGAAGGAACCCACAGAGTTGCAGAAGGAGACTTGAGTTTCAGTATCGGCCTGGTGGCCGACGATGAAATGGGGAGCCTTGTGAATTCATTTAATAAAATGACCAGAGATTTGCGAATCGGCAGGGATCAACTGGAGCTTTCCGCTCGCCTGCTTCGAGAACAGAATGTCGAGATTGAAAAAAGACGGCAATATATGGAAATCGTTCTTGAAAATGTTTCTGCCGGTGTAGTTACGATTGATGCAGGCGGGTTCATTTCCACGATCAACAAGTCGGCTGAAAAAATGTTGAACCTCAAGTCAGATGAAATCATCAACAAGAGTTATAAAAAACTTTTGGATGAACAGCTTCTGAATCTTGCCGAAGAGGTTATGGAGAATCTTAAAACCTCACGAAACCGTGCCGTGGAGTTGCCGTTAAAACTGACCGTCAGTGGAAGCCCTTTGAGTTTTTTGATGCATGTAAATGCCCTTGAAGACGACTCCGGTCAGCACGTGGGCATCGTAATGGTGTTTGATGATCTGACGGAACTTGAAAAGGCCCAGCGTATAGTTGCATGGCGTGAAGTGGCTCGCCGGATTGCACATGAAGTAAAAAATCCATTGACACCGATATCGCTTTCAGCCCAGCGTCTTAAGCGGAAGTATTCCAAGGAGCTTAACCAGCCGGTTTTTGATGAATGTACACAGACAATCACTGATCAGGTAGAACTGATTCGAAATCTTGTGGACGAATTTTCAGCCTTTGCAAGATTTCCCACAGCAAATCCAAAACCCTGCGATTTGCCGCCGATAATTGAAGAGACCCTGGCACTTTACATAGAGGGGCATCAAAATACTAATTTTGAGTTCAACATTATAGACGACATTCCACTTCTTAACCTTGATCGTCAACAGATCAAGCAGGCGATGATCAATCTTATTGACAATGCCATTGCATCTGTAAAGAATGACGGCAGCGTTTTAATTACGTTAGCCCATGATCCAATTTTAAAGATCGTGCGATTAGAAGTTACAGACAATGGAGCGGGCATTTCCGATGAAGACAAGACTCGTCTTTTTGAACCTTATTTTTCAACAAAAAAGGCCGGTATGGGTTTAGGACTTGCGATTGTAAGCGCGATTGTCGCTGATCATAACGGCATGATACGTGTGCAGGACAACCATCCGCGGGGTGCAAAATTTATTATAGAATTTCCTGTTTAAGCAAAGATTAAGGAGTTAAAGCATATGTTTCCTTCTATTTTGATTGTTGATGATGAACCTTCCATACTCCAATCTTTAAGCGGCCTCCTTTCAGACGAAGGCTTTGAGGTTTTAACCGCTGCCAATGGATATGAAGCGTTGAAGATTGTTGATACTGAGTTCCCGGATCTTGTTTTGCTTGATATTTGGATGCCGGGCATTGACGGTATTGAAACATTAAAAGAGATAAAAAAGAACAATCCTTATATTCAGGTCATAATTATATCAGGACACGGGACAATAGAAACCGCTGTTAAAGCCACAAAACTTGGAGCATTCGACTTAATCGAAAAACCGCTTTCAATTGATAAGATAATTGTGGCGATTAATAATGCATTAAATTTCAGGAGACTTGAAGAAGAAAACAAATATCTGCGTAAAAAGACTTTAGAAAAACACTCAATAACCGGAAACAGCCATCCCATTGCAGCCCTGAAAAAACAGCTCGCTGTTGCAGCCCCGACAGATGCATGGATACTTATTACAGGAGAAAACGGGACTGGAAAGGAGCTGGTTGCTCGCACCATACACCAGTTGAGCTCCCGTGCAGATTATCCGCTTGTAAATGTCCATTGTGCTGCGATTCCGGAAGAACTTATTGAAAGCGAGCTGTTTGGCCAAGAAAAGGGGGCCCTTACCGACTCCACAACAAAAAAGATCGGGAAATTTGAACTGGCCAACAATGGAACTATTTTTCTGGATGAAATCGGTGATATGAGCTTAAAGACCCAGTCCAAGATTCTTCGAGTATTACAAGAAAAGCAGTTCCAGCGGGTCGGTGGAAGCAGAACATTGAGTGTAAATGTCAGGGTCATTGCATCCAGTAATAAAGATCTTGAAAAGGAGATCGAAAAGGGCAATTTCAGAGAAGATATTTACTACCGATTGAATGTGATACCCATAGAAGTCCCGCCTTTAAGAAACCGTTTTGAAGATATTCCTTTTTTGGTTGAAACTTTTTTTGCCGAATGTGCGAAACAGGATCGAAGTGAAAAAAAGCAAATGACCCGGAAAGCGGTTGATATATTATGCAATTATTCCTGGCCGGGAAATGTCAGAGAGCTGAAAAATCTTGTTGAACGGCTTGCCATTATGGTGGAAAAAGATGTTATTGACGAATTTGATATACCTGCTCCCTATAATCCGGGTGCTGCGGATGGGATGGTACCGGTTGAATCACAGCTTTTTTTAAGCCATTCTTTGAAGAACGCCAAAAAAGCTTTTGAAAGAGAATTTATTAAAAGAAAACTTTTGCAAAATAACAACAATATCACTAAAACAGCTGAAGCAATTGGGATTGAGCCGAGTTATTTACATAAAAAGCTCAAGAGCCTGAACGTTTCTTAAAGCTATTTTGTTAGGGCTGAATTATTCTTGAAAGGTATAGGGTTGAGGATTATAAGCGGCAGATTGAAAGGTAAAAAGCTGTATTCGGTTCGTGGATCGACCATAAGACCGACCGCCGATCGATTGCGCGAATCAATCTTTGACATCCTTTCCTATCGAGTTCTTGAAGCCATGGTTCTTGACCTGTTTGCAGGGACCGGAGCCCTGGGTATCGAGGCGTTAAGCCGGGGAGCTGAATCGGCAGTATTTGTAGATAATAACCAGGACTCGTTATCTGTAATAAAGCGTAACATCAAATCGTGTTCTTTTGATAAAAATGCTAATATTATTAGATGGGACATAAAAAAGAATTTAAACTGTTTAAAATCGGCAAGCACGGCCTTTGATCTTGTCTTTTTAGATCCTCCTTACAACCAGAGCATGGTAAAACCGGCGTTGTTCAACCTTGAGCATACAAGATCTCTGGAAAAGGGAGCCTGCATTGTTGTTGAGCACTCTCCTCTGGAGCCGATCCCGAAAGATATTTTGATGTTTGAGATTGCAGACCAGAGAAGGTACGGGCAAACACTTGTTTCATTCTTAAATTATTTGGTATAGAAGGATTTTTTTAATCAAGACATATATATTTTCCCATTTTGTTTACAATCAATTAGGACGGTCTTTTAAAAAGTCAGGTTTTGATGGCAAAGTAAAAAGCTCCAAATTCAAGGCGCGCAAATCCTGAGGCAAAACTTTTTTCTTTTCGCCACAAAGGCACCAAGACACTAAGAAAGAATAACAAAATAAAATCCTTCGTGTCTTTGTGCCTTGGTGGCAAATATTTCTTGGTTCCGGTTTGTCCGGGTTGGGGTACTAAAAAAGGACTGATATAAATGAAAAAAATTGCCATATATCCGGGATCCTTTGATCCTGTCACAAACGGTCATATTGATATCGCTGAAAGGGGACTTAAACTTTTTGACAAGATCATTGTGGCCATATTGCATAACCCGGTTAAAGATTTTCTTTTTACCGTTGAGGAACGGGTGGAAATGCTTGAATCGAGTTTTAAAGATTATCCGGATATTACAGTGGAAACTTTTGACGGTCTTCTTGTGGATTATGCGGCCAGTCGGAAATCTACTGCAATACTGCGCGGGATGCGCGCTGTATCTGATTTTGAATATGAGTTTCAGCTTGCGCTTATGAATCGCAGGTTGAGAAGAGAGGTCCAGACCGTTTTCCTTATGACCGGCTTGCGATGGATTTTTACCAGTTCATCAATAATAAAGGAAGCAGCACGGTTTGGCGGTGACATCACAGGTATGGTGCCACCCGTGGTCAACAAGAAATTAAAAGAAAAGTTCGGTTTTATTTCTTAAATTGAAACATTCCCTTCCATCTCTAATTTATCCCTGCTTTAGCATATAAATCAAAAAAATGATGGGTTGGGCCATAGCCTTGTCCAATGGATAGAGAATGTTCTATGGCGCCGGTAATATATTCCTTGGCAAGTGATACAGCTTCGATGAACCTTTTGCCCAGGGCAATATTCGCCGCAATGGCTGAAGAAAAAGTGCAGCCGGTACCATGGGTATTTTTCGTTTCCACCCTATGACTATGTAGTTCTTTATATTCCTTTCCATCATAAAGGACGTCCGTGGCCCGATCTTCTTCCAGGTGCCCTCCTGTAACCACTACTTTTTTTGCCCCCAGGTTCAAGATTTCCTGTGCAGCGTTTTTCATTTCATCCACATTGTTGATTTTTTTGCCGATGAGTGCTTCCGCTTCATAAATGTTGGGTGTGATGACTTCGGCCAGTGGAAAAAGATTGTCCACCAGGGCATCCTGGGCATCTTGATTCAGCAAGCGATATCCGCTTTTGGAAATCATCACCGGATCGAGCACTACAGAAGGCGGATTAACGGCCTTTAGCGCTCTTGCGATTGCCTTGGTCAGTTCAATGCTGGATACCATTCCTATTTTTACAGCATCGATTTTTATATCATCGAACAGACAAGTAATTTGATCATGTACAATCCGGGGCTCAATCTCCTGAATGTCATAAATTTTTTGAGTATTTTGGACAGTAACAGCAGTAACGGCACTCATGCCAAAAACGCCATGGGCCTGGAATGTTTTTAGATCGGCCTGGATTCCGGCGCCGCCTGAAGAATCCGAACCCGCGATTGTAAGGGCAACTTTCATAATAACGTCCTACCTAAAATCTGTATCAATTGAAAAGTTTCATGTGAACCTATTATCAGCATAAACACTATGCGGATAGAATTTTCAAGACAAATTCTTTATAAAATACATATGAAAAGTTAAAATGCCTGTGCTCGTGTTACCATGGTTTTGTGCTTGACATACTTATACCGGCACACTATTTTTTTAAGAGCAGCAGTAACAAAAGGAACTGCTAATATGGAGAGCTTATCGAAAAAATGCTGCCAGAGAATTAAAAATATTCATAGAGCAGGCACGGCGCTTATAAACAGGTATAAAATCCTAACGATTTAATTCGATATTTTCGCCCGAATAATACTCGTGAAATATCCGGCTTAAATCTCGAAATACATAACAAGAGGACAGGCTATTACAGTGAATTTAAAAGATATCGGTGAATTTGGTTTTATCAAAAGAATCAGCCGGGGCTGTCTAATTCGTCCTCAAAGTGTTATTAAAGCAATAGGCGATGATGCTGCTGCCTTTATTCCGGCACCCGGTGAAGCCATCCTTGTCACAACGGATTTGCTTGTTGAACGGATCCATTTTTTGAGAGATGCAACTTCTGGATTTAACTTAGGATATAAAGCTCTATCCGTCAACCTAAGCGATATTGCTGCAATGGGTGGAACTGCTCGTGAAGCATTCATCAGTATTGCCGTTCCTGAAAACTGCTCCATAGATTTTCTTGAAGATTTATATAAAGGCATGAAAAGACTGGCCGCTGAATTTGACGTTAATCTTCTTGGCGGTGACACGACCCGTTCAAAAGCTGATTTAGTCATCAATATCTCCGTTTTAGGATCTGCATTTGAAAAAGAAATATTGTATCGCAACACCGCCCAGCATAGCGATATAATTTGTTCAACCGGTTTTTTAGGAGACAGCAGGGCCGGATTGTATCTGATAATAAATAATATCGAAGCGAATTCCAACGAATTGAAACCGCTGCTTGACGCCCATGTCATACCAAAACCGTATCTTCGAGAAGGTCGATTTCTTGCGCGTCAGGGCGGCGTTCATGCAGTAATTGATGTTAGTGACGGGCTCAGTTCCGATATCGGGCACATCGCCGAGCAGAGCAACGTCGGCATACGTCTGTATTCTGAAAAAATCCCTGTTTCCGACAACCTAGAAAAGTTTTGTGCCGGGTTTGATTTTGATCCCGTTGAATATGCACTTGCCGGTGGTGAAGATTATACCCTACTGTGCACTATATCACCGGATAAAGTGGATCATATCGCGGCTAATTATCTGAAGAGGTTCCGGAACCCTCTTTATCAGATTGGCGAAATAACCGATTCAGGAAAGATGGAACTGGTCCTTTCAGACGGTCAGATCAGATCCTTTACGCCTTCAGGCTGGGACCATTTCAAATATGAATAACAGCACCAAAAGCAATACCGATCTTGCGGAACGCTCATTTGCTCCAAGCGTTTTTCCGGAAAAAGTCTATCCGGCCATTAAATAAATACGTTTATCAACGGCTCTCAAATGCACAGAAAAATGTGCATGGATGAACAGGTTTCCGTGCATCCCACTTTCCCGCATCTTTTCTTTGGGCCCAATTTTTTTTAAAAAAAAATTAAAACGAAAAAATCATATCGATATTAAGTGCCCCTAAAATAAGAGTTTTTTAGCATCCAGTGCTGAAATAAGTCCTTATTATACAAATTGGTTTGAAACAAATCCCGATTTGGCACGAAAATTGATGCCTAAATATAAAAAATGTCCTGAATATCCTGCCTACCCCGTAGGTAGGAACTATTGTACTGGGGTCTAAAAGTAAGCTTTAAGTTCTTATCCAAGGAGATCATCTTATGAACAAACTACTTTTTACAAGGAGATCATCTTATGAACAAACTACTTTTTATCGATGATGAAGAAGGAATCCGTCGTTCCGTGGTTCGTGCCCTGAAGAGCGAGCCGTATAAAACCTATACTGCAGAAAACGGTGAAGCAGGCATATCATTCGTCAAAGACAACATTCCCGATATCGCAACGGTAGTTTCAGACTACAAGATGCCTGGATTAAACGGCCTTGAAACACTAGCCATTGTCGGATCCATCAATCCTGAAATAACACGTATCATCCTTACCGGATATGCTACCATGGAAGCAGCCATCCAGGCTACAAACCAGGGGATCGACGGTTTCCTTACCAAACCCTTTGACAATATTGAACTCAGGGCCAAGATCCACACAATTAATGTGCGAAAGCGACTGAAACAGTTTGTTTCAGAACAGGTTTATAAAAAGATTGAAAAATCACCAGGAGCTCTGAAACCAACATCGCATGAAGTATCGATCCTTTTTTCCGATATTCGCGATTTCACCCGGATGTCCCAGCAGGTTTCACCTGATAAGGTTGCGGCCTTTTTGAACAACGACTATTTTACTCCCCTTGGTGAGATCGCATACGAATATAACGGAACCGTGGACAAGCACATTGGTGACAGCATTATGGTGGTTTTCGGTTCGCCTGTTGAATGCGAGGATAATGCGATCAGAGCTGTAAAGACAGGGATAAAAATGCAAAAAAGAGCAAAGGAGATCGATA
Source organism: Desulfobacteraceae bacterium (assembly GCA_030613575.1). Lineage (GTDB taxonomy): Bacteria > Desulfobacterota > Desulfobacteria > Desulfobacterales > UBA11574 > S5133MH16. The sequence goes on along the minus strand of JAUWLP010000071.1, from coordinate 3,568 downwards.
ATAAACTATATTTGAAAAATGGGTTGAGGCTGAAAATCGGAATAGGTATATCCACGGGCAAGGTTTTTTCCGGCATTTTGGGTTCATTAAGAATTAAGGAGTTTACTTCCATTGGAATGCCGGTCAATATCGCCGCACGATTGCAAGGCATGGCAAGAGGAGGTGAGATCCTTATCAGTGATTCAACTTTTCAGCAACTTCCCGGTGAAATAGAAGTTGAGACTCTGCCTTCAGCAAATGTCAAGGGAATTAATGAACCTATTACCGTTTATCGGGTTAGAATTTAGGTTTAATCTTTTAGGCTAATCGAACTGCCTGGCTGTATGTTTTGGCCTGAAAAACATACAGCTTCAGCACTGTCAGGATAAACAGCGGTTATTTTAATCTCGCCTGTTTTAAGACCGGGTATAAAGAACTTCCGCTCTTCTGCCCCCTTAAATACGCCGTTGCTGTCATAAACTTCAAATATATTACCCGGCTTTATCCCCACATTTTTCCCGGAAGAAATGATAATTTTTTCTGCGAAGGTTGATGTAATGTATCCTTTCCAGGGCTGTAAGACGACCGCATAACAGATCTGTTCTCCCATATCGGCAGCAATAGATTTCAAAGCATCATTTATTGTATCGGTCCTGATTTCATTAGTCAGCTTGGTTGATTCAACGTATTCCTCCTCGGCCTCGATTTCGTGCATATAACTCTCATCAAATAGTTTTGCACCGGTCTGGGTATCGTATACCTCAACCATTACCCGGACCTGGACAAAGTTGTAAATGTCTTTGAACCACAGGATTCCTCGCTTCTTTTTATAATTTTTGATATCTATTAACGATCCGGTTACCACCGTATTCAAACCGAGCTGTCTGCCGGTTTTGGCCAGATTAAAATTGTCGATTACGCCGGATGTCTTCCTGGGCAGGTTTACAAGATAATTCGGATAGCCGGGATCATGGGGCTCTAACACAAGGATGTCCTGGCATGACATCTTGATGGCTTCCACCAAATCTTTAGTGAAACTTTCTTCTAATCCTTTACCGACGAAAGCGGTTTTGTTTTCAAACAACGTAATGGCCACCCTTTTTTTTAAATCTTCATCCAGAGCCTTATAATCCCGGACAATCCTCTTTGTCTTTTTTTTCATGTTGGAGTAAGTAGAACATCCTGTAATAAGAGGAATACAAAACGGCAAAAACAAAATCCATGCAAACATATGAATCTTTACATAAAAAGCTTTAATTTTTTTATTCATTATTTTTTCCTTGGAATACGGCGCTGACGGTGGTGGTAATTCCGCCTCTTGCGGTAAAATCTCCGGTAATTTCCATGAACCTGGGCTCCAGTACGGCAACCAGGTCATCCAGAATCCGGTTGACCAGACTTTCATAGAAAATCCCCACGTTTCTGTATTGCAACAGGTAATATTTTAAAGATTTTAATTCAACGATTTTGGTATCCGGCCGGTACTTGATTGTTATACAGCCCACATCGGGAAGTCCGGACATTGGACATAGAGATGTATATTCCGGCTGTTTAATGGTAATATCAATGTCTCTTCGGGACTTAAATTCATATTCTATGCACTCTAGTACGTCGGCTTTAACTGTATCAGGACTCTTGATATTATATTTTATATTCTTTTCATTTAACGTTGACATCGTTTGTTTTCTCCATTTTACAGGGCGCAAAACTTGAGATGTAATTCATGCATTTACAGCTTGTAATAATTAATAAAACGTTTCGTGTCAAATAGACTGTCAGAATTTTTTAATACCCTGACAATAAAGCGGCGGGAGAGAATCTTGACACCGGCAATTTATTCTGCTAACAGATCAAAATAATTAATAAAACTAAAAAGGAGTGTTATATGGGCTCGATCGATGAGTTGATTCTCAGAGCAACCAAAGAAATTGTCGTTAAATTTATTGAAACCGGACGGGTGGGCCCCGCCGGTTTCCACGAAACGTTTAAGACCGTTTACAACACTGTCGAAGAAATTGCCAAGGGTTCAAAACAAAAACCTGAGCAAGATACCGAACCAACCGACTCCTAACAAATCCTGATTTATGAGTTTTGCGGAATCCAATGGCCACGAAGCCAAATCCTTTGTTAAATGAGTTTCTGGACAAGAGCCTTGACATGCCGGGAATCGATTGGGAAACCGTGCCGCCGGATGTGAACCCGGCGGCTGAATCTTGATCCGTTTATCTTTCTTAGGCCGTCGTGATGTCTGCTTTACCCTCTCAACATCTCTTTTAAACAGTCTGCTCTGCCTGCCCCGCTGTGCCCTGTGAAATTTGCAATAGCAACGGCGCACGGCGCATTTCACTGGGGTAGCTCCGAAAGATGGTACTGGGGCCTGCCCCGTAGCTCCGGGAGATGGTACTGGGGTGCCTCAAGCGAAGCAGGTGGTGAATACACACTCACATTACTGTATAGCAAAACCGGAGCCATTGCTCCTTCATTTCAATTGGGAGCAAAGTCCCTAGGTTCTAGTCTCTGGATAATATCAATATTCGTTGTATTTCTTTGAATTTCTTGACTTATCCAAAGATTTCATGATAATAAAAACAGAAAATCTAAGCTGAAGTGTGGAATAAACTCAACATATAATGTTGGGCTGAATATTATTTTATGAAGAATCTTATTCACAAAACGATTTTCTTGATAATCTCTGCCCTTATTCTGTAATGGAAACCGGGACACCCTAAATAAGCAAATAACTCCAACATTCAACATTGATATTTGGATTAGCACATAAAATCCATTCTTTCATCATTTTCAATGATATGGCAAGTAATTGTATATATTAAAGCGTCTATGAAATTCTAACTCCACACAAAGTTTAATTATGGACCTTTCAAAAGCACAATCATTATGTCAATTGGGAGTTTTAATTTTTTCAATATTAATTGCATTATGCATCTTTGGCTCTTTTTATTATGGCCTTAAAAGGGCATTTTGGGAGCCTAAAACGCACCTTTAAGAGAAAAACACAGACAGATGGCAAGAGCAAAACGGCATTACCTTCCAGGTTATATTTGGCACACCCCAGTTAAATAGTCTTCGAATTCAACGGGGTAAATAACCCATCGGTGTCATAAAAACGGGGCGTCCGGGTACTGGACCGGGAAGAGCTGCAAAAGGGCGATGTCAGCATGGAAATTGTGTCCAAGCTGATGAAACGCACTTACTCCCGGACGGATAAGATCCGAAAAGTCATCCAGTCCATTTTTCACATGGTCAATAGCGGCCACCATGTCATTGCGGTCGGCTGGATACAGGCGGACAACACCGTCAAGGGGGGAACCGGCTGGGGGGTCGAGTTGGCAAAACTATTTAACCGGCCGCTGAGCGTCTATGATCAGGAACGAAAGGGGGGGTTTTCCTGGGAGGACAGCCAATGGGCTGAGAACACACCGGTGATTACCTCAGATACGTTTGTCGGCACCGGACGCTACCTCTCCGATGACGGCCTGCAGGCCCTCCGCGATCTTTTCATCCGCTCATTCGTTCCTGCGGAGCAAAAATAATGAATGGGGTCGCACCAAGATAACATATTGAAGAGATA
>JAUWLP010000039.1 GCA_030613575.1 Desulfobacteraceae bacterium | reverse complement strand
TGCTTAGCCAATTAAGTGTGAAGTGATCTAAAGTGATCTAAAGTGCCTAAAGTTAAGGAATACTGCCAATTTTTATAGAAGCCGGAGCGTAGCGACTCCTTAACTTTAGCTCACTTCAAACTTTAGCTCACTTGTAACTTTTTCGGTTTATCCGGCTTAGGCTTTGGGGTTCTCTTGTGATGAATCATCCCGATCCTCTTCTTGCTTCTTTTTTGAAAAGCCCAAAGATTCTTTGACTCTTATTAATGATGAATTATAGATATCCGGATTATTTTCTAAAAACTTTTTTACGTTTTGGCGTCCCTGTCCTATTCGTTCCCCATCATATGAATACCAAGAACCGCTTTTATCTATGACTCCGACTGTCACACCTGTGTCAATAAGATCGCCGGTTTGCGATATGCCTTGGCCGTATATGATGTCGAATTCAGCATCAGTAAAAGGCGGGGCCATCTTGTTTTTAACCACACGCACTCTGGTCCTGTTCCCTATAATCTCCTGCCCATCCTTGATCGCTCCTATCCGCCGGATATCGAGCCTGACTGAAGAATAGAACTTCAGTGCATTTCCTCCACTTGTGGTTTCAGGATTGCCGAATACCACGCCGATTTTCATGCGGATCTGGTTAATGAAAATAACCGAAGTCATTGTTTTGCTGATGGTGCCGGCCAGCTTTCTCAGTGCCTGGGACATGAGCCTGGCCTGAAGTCCCATGTGGGAATCTCCCATCTCTCCTTCTATTTCCGCCCTTGGAACAAGTGCGGCAACCGAGTCTATCACAACAATATCTATTGCACCGCTTCTTACCAGCATATCCACAATTTCGAGAGCCTGTTCCCCTGTATCAGGCTGGGCAACCAGAAGTTCGTCACAATCCACACCGAGTTTCTTTGCATACGAAATATCGAGGGCATGCTCTGCATCAACAAAGGCCACAATGCCACCTTGTTTCTGGGCCTCGGAAACCGCGTGAAGTGCAAGGGTGGTTTTCCCGGACGATTCCGGACCGAAAATCTCAATAACCCTCCCTCTCGGGAGCCCCCCGACACCAAGTGCTTTATCAAGAGCAAGGGAGCCGGTTGATATAACCGGCACATCGATAATGGGGCTGCCTCCCAGCTTCATAATAGCCCCTTTGCCGAACTGTCGTTCTATCTGTCCCATGGCGGTTTCCACCGCCTTTTTCTTGTCCGGAGATATGCTCATTATATCCTCCTTATCAATGGTCATTTGCTTGCCCCGTGAAATTCACGCAGTGACAGCGCAGCGCATTTCACTGGGGTCATTGATCATTTGTCATTCGTTATTCATCACTTTTCTCTGAACCCTGAACCCCAATCTAATAATCAATAATCAATTGTTAATTATTAATTGTTAACCATTGATTATTAACCATTATTTATTCAACCTTGGACATTGGTTATTCGTTATTCGTCATTGTAACTGATTACTGACCTCTGTCTTCTGACCTCTATCATTTGTCATTTCCTAATCGTCAATCTTCAATCAATAATTGATTTGCCAGTTTCGTATAAACAGCTCCTTTGGGTTTCAGTTCACTTTTATATAAAATGATCCTGTCGGCAAAAAAATGTTCGGATTCAAATTTATTAAATTCTTTCAATACGTCATTTAATCTTTTCGGATCGATTTTATCCTTTATCCTTCCCAGGGTAAGATGGCCTCTGAAGGGCCTCTTTTCTTTGGGGAAACCGATTGCCTCTAATTTTTCATCCAGTGTTTTTTGCAGTCCGGTGAGCAGGTCAAGTTGCTTTGAAATACCCAACCATATAACACGGGGCCGTTTTATACCCGGAAAAACCCCTATTCCTTTTACCGCAATCGATATGGGATGATAGCCCGTGACCGATTCAGAAACAGCCCTTGCGACTTTTTCCGTATCCGCCTCTTGGATGTCGCCTAAAAATTTTAAGGTAAGATGAATGTTTTCCGGACGGACCCATCGGATCTTAAGCCCATAAGATTTTATTTCTTCCTGAACCTTGCTGATAGTGTAAATTATCTCTTCCGGCAGCTCAATAGCGATAAACGTTCGTATCATCTATTACCTAAGTCGGCAGTGTAAACTGCGGTTCCCCGATAAAAAATTTCCCTTTGGAGATCCATTTTTTCAACATTTCAGCAATTTCGCGTGCCCTTACCATACTCGATAGCGGAACAGTCGGTATTTCCTCGCCCTTGAATCCAATATGACCGCTTTTTAGCTCTGCGTAACTGACCTGGCCATAGCTTTTTGAAATGCCGTTAGGGTAATCATGACCATAATCGACTATCTGGGCAAATAACTCCTTATCTGAAACAGAAGTATACTGAACAATCTCTTCGTTCAATATAGGTATGGGAATACCCAGGCCCACGGCAAGAGAACATCCATAGCCCTGAATACTCACCCCTATCAGCCATTTGGGACTCATCTTTTTAAGATCTCCCATAACCCACAGGGTGCCTGCCGGTTTGACAGGAATACCCTTTTTTGTTCTTTTTGCCGAAGGATTGTGCTGGGTACCGTGCCAGGTAACATAGCCTGTTGCTCCCCCCAGAAAAATACGGGTACCAAGCCCGATCGTCTTATAATAAGGATCATTAAAAAGCGGGCTGAGCTGTCCGGCCGAACAATAATTTACATTGGCTGCTTTGGGTTTTAATGTGCCCATGTATGTATAGACTGTTTTTTTGGTGAGATTTATGGCACAGTTATAATTCTGATACCCGTTTCTCGGATTACATAAAGTGGCCTGGGGGAGTTTGCGGAGTAAAATCTCCTTTTCGATCATCCGGTTTGGATAACAGTCTGTTCCATAAGCTGTCGCCTTTAAATGCACTTTTTTCCCTGCGACAAGATCCTGGATCACATGACCGCCGCCATAGTTGAATTCCCCTGGATAGACCTTGTTCAACGGATCATCCTCACACGGCTCTGTGGCCCCGATATAGCAGTCTACCGCAGCCACTCCAGCATATGCAGACACATTGTTCAGCCATACCTTGGAAGTTTTGATTGTGGGGACAGAATGCCCGAAATTGATAAACGCTCCCGATGAACACATGGGGGCAAAAGTTCCGGTAGTAACGATGTCTACCCGCCTTGCAGCCTCAACAGGTCCTTCATCCCTAACGATATCGATGATCTCATCGGCGGTAACAACAACAACTTCTCCGGACCTGATTCTTTCATTGATTTCCTGGTATGTCTTATTTATTTTATATTTTTTCATTGCTGACTTATGCCTTTTACCTGTTATTAGTCACTTAGTACATGTATTCGTAAATATGGTGACGTATTTATAACTTGGTTTATTCATTCTGTGTATGCAAAAGTGCAAAGTGCCTAAAGTGAACTAAAGTGCCTAAGGTTAAGGAATACTTCCAATTTGTATAAAAGCCGGAGCGTAGCGACTCCTTAACTTTAGCTCACTTCAAACTTTAGTTCACTTTAGTCACTTTTCCGGTTTATCCGGGTTGGGCTTTACCCTATTAATCTTGTCAGAGATATTATTTTTTATCCAGGATGCATCCCACCATTCAACCGGATTTACAAAAGTTTTATTAACAAGCATGCCAAAATGGAGATGGTCTCCTCCCGCAAGTCCCGTAATTCCGGTACGACCTATGATCTTACCCTTGGATACAATCTTCCCCATTTTTACATTAAAAGCACTTAAATGAGAATAGATACTGAACAATCCAAAGCCATGGTCAATAATTATTGTTTTTCCGTAAATACCCATGTGTCCGACAAAAACAACCTTTCCCCTGTTTGATGCCGGTATCGGCGAGTGTGCAATTGAAGCCAGGTCAATTCCAAGGTGGACCTGTCGGTCGATTACGTGACCCTTATATTTATATCTCCGATGGTCGGCAAAACTGGCTTTTCTTGCTGAATTGGGGAGCCTTAGGAATACACCGTTCCAGTATAATTTTTTATCAGTCTTTTCAGCTATCTTTAATATTTGTCCGTTGTTGTCCTTGCGAAGTGCACGGTTAACTTTAAGAAACTTGTCGACCAGGGGTGCTTTGGAATCAGGAGAAATATCAACATCAAATTCCGGCATTTTCCAATTAAGAAATCTGTCCGAAATCTCAAGTGGAACCTTTTTAAAAATTCTCTTCTTAATATAATACTGGAACCCGGCTTTTGAGTTGTTTCCACCAAAATCAGTTGCATTAACAAAAATTTTGACACCCGGACTCTGCTTATAATCAAGAGCAAAAAAGGCCATCAAGATATTATTATCCTTGAAATATCCCGGATATCCCGGAAAAAAGTTTTCCCCCACAAAAACTCCGCTTTTCGGGCACGTTTCCGACACCCTGTAGATAACAAGACCTGCCCCTCCCTGGTTTACGTTGTGAGCCCTGCTAAGAATATCCACCTCAGGCGGCTTTGTATCTATCATCACATCCTTTTCTAAATAGGTTGTGTTGCCCTGCAACCATCCCCTCCATGAATAATCCCTTGCAACCATACGCAAAATCGCTTTGCCGTCGGTTATTCCCATTTTTCTCGGCTCAATCAGGACTTTAAATGTCTCCTGGTGTATAATGCCACCGCGAATAAGGCCTGCAAACGGCAAATCCTTTTTAAATAAATCAACCTCCTTGCCGTCTTTAATCAGTCCGATCCATATCCTTCGAACACCGCTCTTTGCGTCAGACACGGAAAGGGAAAGCTCCTGAGTCTTGCCTATGGATGCGGATGGAAGTTCCAGCATGATAGACGGTTTTTCACCTTCGAGCCTTACCACCAGTATCCAGGCAACCGGTAATATAACAATAAAACAAACCAAAACAATCAGCCTTGACCTCATGTTTTTCTTTTTAGTTTTCAATAGGTTACAATCCACCTTTCTTGTTTTTTTTAATAAGTGATATTAACAGCAAAAATATTGGTAATCAAGGACTGTTTTTCCTTTTTTCGTTTCTTGACTTTTAACTGTGTTCAAGATAAAATTCATTGTATCAATTTAGTTTTATAATACAATTTAATTATGAATAACACAGTCAAAACAGGCAACATCTCAATCGGACACGGGTCACCTCTGGTTTTGATTTCGGGTCCATGCGTCATAGAAAATTATGAAACGACTTATAAGATTGCGTCATTTCTCAAAGAACTGACTCATAAACTCGATATCCCTTTTATATTCAAAGCTTCATATGACAAGGCCAATCGGACATCCATAAATTCCTTCAGGGGCCCCGGTATAACGGATGGGCTTAATATTCTAAAACGTGTCAAGGCAAAGCTCGATATTAAAATTATTTCGGATGTTCACAGGATAAATGAAATTGCCGATGCGGCCCGGGTATTGGATGTGATCCAGATACCTGCTTTTTTGTGCAGACAGACCGATTTTATTATTGAAGCCGCCAGAACAGGAAGGCCCTTGAATATCAAAAAAGGGCAGTTTCTCGCCCCGTGGGATATAATAAATGTAGTCGAAAAGGTTACCTCCACAGGAAACCACCAGGTCATGATCACGGAAAGGGGAACAATGTTCGGATACAACAATCTGGTAGTAGATTTCCGCGGTATAAGGATAATAAAAGATACGGGCTGGCCGGTGATATTTGATGCTACTCACAGCATCCAGCTCCCCGGGGGGGCGGGTACGAGTTCCGGAGGGGATCGCAAATTCGCACCGGTTCTTGCCTGTGCTGCAGTTGCTGCAGGAGCAGATGGGATATTTATGGAAGTTCACCCTGACCCGGACAAAGCGCTTTGTGACGGACCCAATTCGTTAAGGCTTGATTCACTTTATGAACTCCTTTCACGTCTCAAGGCTATCAGGAGGGCTATTGTAAGCTGAATCAATGAATTTAAATAAGCTAAAACATATAAAACTTTTAATTCTTGACGTTGACGGCGTTCTCACCGATGGCGGTATTATTTACAATGATAACGGTGTTGAAACCAAGATCTTTAATGTAAAGGACGGACTCGGTATAAAACTTCTTATGCAAGCAGGAATCAACCTGTGTATCGCAACCGGCAGACGCTCAAACGCTCTTTATAACCGCTGTAAAAATCTTGGTATTGAACATATTTTTGACGGTGCTGATGATAAGGCCGCCATACTCGATCTAATTTTAGACCGTACTGGTGTATCGGCCGAACAAGTTGCATTCATTGGTGATGATCTCCCTGACCTTGCATTGATGAAAAAGGTGGGGCTTTCCATTGCCGTAGCAGATGCTCATAAAACTGTACTTAAAAATGCCGATATGGTAACATCGGCAAAAGGCGGAAACGGTGCGGTTAGAGAAGTCTGTGAAGCAATATTGAAAGCTCAAGGGTTCTGGGAAAACATCCTGGAGCGTTTTTTATAATGCCGTTTGTAAAGAACCATAACCACAAAAAGCTAAAACTGATTCTGCTCTCGATCATTTTCGTTGCATTAGGCGTCACCCTGACTGTTTTTGTAAGCCATCGACGTATTTTAGAAAAAGAGGGGAATATTGTTTCAGGCATACAGAGCAAAGCAAATATTTCAATAGGCAAAGTTCATCAAACGGCAACCAGAAACGGAATAAAGGAATGGAGTCTGGATGCAACCTCAGTAAATTATATTGCTAAAAAAAACCAGGCAATTTTCCAGGATCTGTCCGTTACATTTTACCTTAAAGATAAAACCGAAGTTTACCTGACAGCAAATAAAGGCATTTTAAAAACAGATTCAAACGATATGGAGCTTTTCGGCAACATTGTAGTGAAAAATTCAAAATATCGTTTGAAAACCGAAAATTTATTTTACAGGCACAACAAACGAATAATTTTCTCAAAAGTTCCTGTTAAAGTTACCGGAGCCGCCTTCGATCTTGCTGCTGATTCTATGTCTTTGAATTTAAATACAAATAAAACCATGTTTGAAGGAAAAGTAGAGGGAATCCTGAGTGAAAGTGTTAGACTCTAATCAAAATTTATGCTGTATTTTGCTCTTCTTTGCTGCAGCATTTATGCTCGTAGTCGGCCTTGTTGCAACTCCTTCGGGGTATGCGGACGAAAAACCGCGTGATACAGATACACGTAATATTGCAAAAGACCAGAAGATACATATTACAGCAGATAAACTGATCTCTGACAGCAATGCCGATTACGCCGAATTTATTGGGAATGTAAGGGCAACTCAGGAAGACACCGTTATCACGGCCGACAGGCTCAAGATTTTTTTTAAAAAAAATCCGCACAACAAAAAAATCCGCACCGTTGGAGAAGAATCGATTGGTAAAATAGTTGCTAACGGTAATGTCAAAATAAAATTCGACAACAGGGTTGCAGTAACCCGGCAGGCCGTATACAACACAGAGACTGGGGTTCTTGTTTTGTCGGGTAACAATTCAAGGATTGTCAGCGGAAACAATTCTATTTCCGGTGAAAAAATAACGCTTTATAGAACTACCGGACGCATTAATGTTGAAAGTGGCGGTGGAAAACGTGTTGAAGCTGTGTTTTATTCAGGTGAAAAGGGTTTAAAATAATTGGCGACATTGTCTCTAAAAAAGCTGGTCAAGACATATAATGGAAGACCGGTTGTAAATTCCGTGAACCTAAATATCGACGACAGTAGCGTTGTTGGTCTTCTGGGTCCAAACGGCGCAGGTAAAACCACCACTTTCTACATGATAATTGGAATAATCAAGCCGGATAAGGGTCAAGTCTTTCTTGATGATGAAGATATTACAAGCTATCCCATGTATCTGAGGGCACGCAGGGGTATCGGCTATCTTCCACAGGAAACCTCGATATTCAGAAAGCTAACTGTAAAGCAAAATATCATGGCGATTCTTGAAATCCTGCTCATCTCTAAATCGGAGCAGAAAGAACGGACAGATATGCTTCTTGACGAACTCGGGATAAAACACCTTGCAGACCAAAAGGCAAACCTGCTTTCAGGCGGGGAAAGGCGGCGCCTTGAAATAACACGCTCACTTGCCACAAATCCGTCCTTTATTCTTCTTGATGAGCCCTTTGCAGGCATAGATCCCCTGGCTGTAATCGATATAAAAAAGATCATAGGGCATCTAAAAAAAAGGGGAATAGGTATTCTCATCTCAGATCATAATGTAAGAGAAACACTTGAAGTCTGTGATAAAGCATATATATTAAATGACGGCAAAATAATCGAATCCGGCTCACCGCAAAAGATAGCTACAAGCGAAACCGCCCGCCGGATCTATTTAGGAAACGAGTTTAAATTATAATATGGTGCTTGAATTACGACAAGAGCTGAGATTAACTCAGCAACTCATCATGACCCCCCAGCTGCAAATGGCTATCAAGCTTTTGCAGTTAACACGACTTGAGCTTTTAAGCACGATCAACCAGGAACTCGAAGAAAATCCAACGCTGGAAGAAGAAATCCACGAAGCTGATGTTGATGAACACCTTGATGAACAGACTGAAAGTAAGGCTGCTGACCTGCCTGATACAAAAGAGGTCACAATAGAAGAAAAGATCCGAGATGATATAGACTGGAGCAATTATATTGATGAATACAGTTCAGCGGGCAGGGTACATTTCGAAACCGAAAAAAAGGAGTCACCGAATTTCGAATCGTTTGTGGCACGCAAGGAATCTTTGCGCGAACATCTTCTTTGGCAGTTACTTATGACATCACCCACCGAGAATGAAGAGAAGATTGGAAGCATTATTGCCGGCAGCCTTAAGAAAGATGGTTATCTTGATGCATCTGTTGAAGACATTGTCCGGATGGGCGGGGTTGATACTGAAAAGGTTGAAGAGATTTTATCGCTAATGCAAACGTTTGATCCAATAGGTGTATGCGCAAGGGATCTCAGCGAGTGTCTGCTTATACAGGCAAGACATTTTGATCTTGACGATACCATAGTAACCCAGATCATCAAACAACATCTCAATCATCTTGAAAATAAAAACTATAGGGCCATAGCCAAGTCTCTAAAAGCAAATATTGAAGATGTTATTGCCGCCATTAATGTTATCAAAAACTTAGAGCCAAGGCCAGGACGGCAATTCACAGATGAAGAACCCCAGTATATTAATCCCGATGTTTTTGTATACAAAGTTGAAGATGAGTTCATAATCTGGGTAAACGACGATGGGATGCCGAAACTACATGTCAATAATTTTTACAGAAATGCAATAAGGGACGGCAAAAGGTTTTCAAGCGAAGCAAAGAATTACATACAGGAAAAGATGCGTTCCGCAACATGGTTGATCAGGAGCATTCATCAACGCCAAAAAACCATCTACAGAGTAATGGAAAGTATATTGAAATTCCAGCTGGATTTTTTTGAAAAGGGGATCTCATACTTGAAACCCATGGTGTTAAGAAATATAGCAGAAGATATCGGGATGCACGAATCGACTATCAGCAGGGTTACAACCAATAAATATGCCCATACACCGCGTGGTATTTTTGAGTTGAAATATTTTTTTAACAGTTCTATTAAACGTTTCCATGGCGAAGCCATAGCCTCTACCAGTGTCCAGGATAAGATAAGACAGTTCATTGAAAGTGAAGATCCAAAAAAACCATATAGTGATGATAAAATATCAGAACTTTTAAAGGAGGAAAACATCAGTATCGCTCGCAGAACCGTAGCAAAGTATCGTGAGATAATGAGAGTACTTCCATCTAACAAACGCAAACAATTCTAGGGAGGTTTTAAGTATGCAGACATCTGTAACTTTTAAGAATCTCGATCCTTCTGAAAATTTAAAATCGTACGTTGGAGACAAACTTGATCGTTTTGATAAATATCTATATAACCCGGCAGAGGCAAACGTTGTACTTTCGGTTGAAAAGTTCCGACATATGGCTGAAATCAATATAACCGGCGACAGGCTCAACATATACGGTAAAGAAGTAACAGACGACATGTATTCTGCCATTGACATGGTCCTTGACAAGATAGAAACACAGATAAAAAAGAATAAACAAAAAGTCAGAAAACACCGAAGTGGGTCCAAATCCAGAGCAAAAGATATTATTGCTGAAGACACATTACATTCGGATGAAGAAGCTACAGTAAAGATCAGAGTTAGGGATATCGAGTATAAACCAATGGATGTGGAAGAAGCGATTATGCAGATGGACCTTGTAACTAACAATTTTCTGGTGTTTACTAATGCCAGGACTGATCGGGTAAACGTCCTTTATCGGCGCAAGGACGGCGACTACGGCTTAATCCAGCCGAGCACCTGATTTATAGTCTTACAGAAAAATATTTTGGGGTTATTCTCATACTCCCTGGAAACGAATTAAGGGAACAATTGGGGTGCAATACTTGAAACTGGAAACTCGAAACTTGGGAAAGAAATGAAAATTCTTGATATTTTACCAAAAGAAGCGATTCTTGCTGACTTGAAATCACTTGACAAAAGAGGTGTTCTTGAAGAACTCGTAACACCTGTAGCACGTATTGTCGGCATAAATCATGGGTATCTTGTAAGAGTGCTGATGGAACGGGAACAACTCGGAAGTACCGGCATAGGTGAAGGGATCGGAATTCCGCATGGCAAGGTAAAAGATCTTGAATCACTGGCACTCGGTTTCGGTCTGAGCTGGAAGGGGGTCGACTTTGAATCCATGGATGGGCTTCCAACCCATATCTTTTTCCTCCTTATAACGCCCGAAAATTCCACAGGTCTTCATCTGAAGATGCTCTCTCGAATTTCCAGGATTTTAAAAAATGATCCTTTCAAACAGAAGCTGTTAAATGCTACTAACAGTGATGAAATTTATTCCATCATTAAAGAAGAGGAGGAAGAATTGTAAACCCGGACGTTGATTAAAAGTGAAAAAGTTGAAAATAATTATTATTACAGGGCTTTCGGGTTCAGGAAAGAGTATTGCAATATCAGCATTTGAAGACGCCGGTTTTTATTGTGTCGATAACATGCCGGTAGCGCTTCTTCCCAAGTTCCTGGAACTGTCGATTGAAAGCGATTCTGAGATTACGGGGCTGGCATTGGTGATGGATCTGCGCGAAAAAAGCTTTCTGTCCAGCTATTCATCAGTTTTTGATTCTCTAAAGAAAAAAGGACATCAATTCAAAATCCTTTTTCTAGAGGCCAACGAAGAAACCCTGCTTAAGCGTTACAGCCAAACACGGAGACATCATCCCCTGTCTCAGGACAAAAGTCTTCTGGACGGAATACGCATTGAACAGGAGCAGTTAAAAGAGCTGAAAATTACCGCCGACAAAATTATTGATACTTCCCGTTACAATGTCCACGACCTGAAATCTGTAATCAATGATATCGCGCAACAAAGTAAAAATTTTGCGCCCATGAGAATAAATATCCTGTCGTTCGGTTTTAAATACGGCACCCCTCACGATGCCAGCCTGATTATGGATGTTCGGTTTCTTGCGAATCCGCATTTTGTACCTGAACTCAAAGCTTTTGACGGAAAAAACCGTAAGATTAAAAACTATGTATTAAACAACGATGAAGCCCGCAGGTTCTTAAAAAAATATCTGGACCTGCTTGACTATTTAATCCCATTGTATGAAAAGGAAGGTAAAACTTATTTAACCATTGCCGTCGGCTGTACCGGAGGCCGGCATCGCTCGGTAACCATTGCCGAAGCTTTATTCGAACATATAAATAAACCTGGGAGACAGATCATAATCACACATCGTGACATCGATCTTTAGAAGGTTTGAAGGAGCATTATGATAGGTATCGTTATTATAACACACAGTCAGCTGGGAGATGCACTCATTGACGCTGCTGAATTCATTTTAGGTAATCGACCCGATACCATGGTATCGGTTTCCATAGATTTGAAAGAAAACGTTGACAAACTACGCAAGAAAATTGCCGAAGGGATCAAAAAGGTCGATAAGAAAAAAGGGGTGCTTATCCTTACAGATATGTTCGGTGGAACACCTTCAAATTTAAGTTATTCATTTCTTGAAGAAGGACGAGTGGAAGTCATATCCGGCGTTAATCTTCCTATTTTGATCAAAGCTGTGGATATTCAAGCAGATATGGAACTCAGCGACCTCGCTCAACATCTTGAAGCTTTTGGGAAGAAGAGTATTTCGCTGGCAAGCGGGATTTTAAAAGGGAATAAACGGGAATAGCCGGATACGATGATAAAAATAAAGGGGGCATTATGAGCATAAAAATCGGCATTAACGGTTTTGGAAGGATAGGACGCCTTATTCTCAGGACCTTGATCGATCATACTGAACTGGAAGTCGCCGCAATTAATGATCTCATGGATTCAGCCACAATGGCTCATCTTCTTACCTATGATTCCGTGCACGGCAAGCTTGATTTGGAAGTAACAGGCAAAGACGGTTCAATTGAAGTGGGTGGGAAATCTATTGCCGTTACCTCTATTAAAGATCCCGCCACCCTTGGATGGAAAGACTTGGGTGTGGACATTGTTGCAGAATGTACCGGTCTTTTCAGAGACCATGAAAGCGCATCAAAACATCTTTCCGCCGGCGCACGAAAAGTCATAATATCCGCGCCCGCTCAGGAACCAGATATTACAATCGTCATGGGTGTCAACTCAAACCAGTATGACCCCAGAAATCACCACATCATATCAAATGCATCCTGTACCACCAATTGTCTTGCACCGATAGCCAAGGTGCTCCTTGAAAATTTCGGAATCAGGAGCGGCCTGATGACAACTATACATTCGTACACAGGAGACCAGCGCCTCCTCGATTTTCCTCATAAGGATCTGCGAAGGGCCAGAGCGGCCGCGATATCAATGATTCCAACAACCACAGGTGCGGCCAAGGCCGTTGCTCTGGTGCTGCCGGAACTATCCGGCAAGTTAAACGGTCTTGCCATTCGCGTCCCCACACCAAATGTATCGATTGTCGATTTTGTTGCAACTTTGGAAAAGTCAGGTATCACGGTCGCTGATGTAAACGCCGCCCTTAAAGAGGCTTCAGAAACATCACTTGTCGGCATACTTGGATATAGCGATATTCCGCTTGTATCCTCTGATTATAATGGATCGCCATTATCCTCTATTGTCGATGGACTGACCACCTACACCGTTGGCAACATGGTCAAAGTGCTATCCTGGTACGATAATGAATCCGGATACTCAAACAGGATGGTCGATCTTGCAACCATGATCGCTGCACAGCTGTAAATTGAAGATTTTCGGGGGGATCAATTGATGGAAAACCGCAGACCGCTTATTGCCGGGAACTGGAAGATGTTTAAAACCAGTCCCGAGGCTGTTGAAACTGCCAGACAGCTTGTAAAACTCGTAGCCATGACCACGGATATAGATGTGATGATTGCGCCACCGTTTACAGCACTCGCACAGGTATCTGATGTTGTCAGAGGGAGCTGTGTTTCGCTGGGCGCACAAAATCTATTTTGGGAAGCCCAAGGAGCCTTTACAGGTGCAATATCACCTGCCATGCTTGTATCAGTTGGATGCAAATATGTTATTATCGGTCATTCTGAACGTCGCCAATATTTCAACGAAACCGACGAAACCGTCAACAAGAGAATAAAAGCCGCCTTTGATAATGATCTAATACCTGTTATGTGCGTTGGAGAATCTGAAAAAGAACGGGAATCAAAAAATACGTTTTCCGTACTTGACAAACAGCTAAAAAAGGGGTTAGAGGATTTTTCTGCGGATAACCTGAAAAGGCTGGTTATAGCATATGAGCCTGTCTGGGCTATCGGAACCGGTAAAACGGCGACTTCCGAGCAGGCTCAGGAAGTTCATCGGTTTTTACGCTCTGTGCTTGAAAAAAGTTTCGGGAATACGCTTGCTAAATCTATTAGAATACTGTATGGAGGCAGCGTTAAACCGAACAATATCGCAGAACTCATGGCAATGCCTGATGTTGATGGAGCACTTGTAGGCGGCGCAAGCCTCGATCCTGAAACATTCAGCAAAATCGTTCATTTTAAAGAATAATTATGACAACATTTCTAATAATAATGCATGTAATCGTCTGTATAGCCCTTATTATGATAGTCCTCCTGCAAACCGGAAAAGGTGCTGACATGGGCGCTGCTTTTGGAGGGGGATCAAGTCAGACCCTTTTTGGGAGTACAGGCGGCTCAACGTTTTTGGGCAAGATGACAACCGTAGCGGCTGTCGTCTTTATGATAACTTCTCTGGGACTAGCTTATCTGTCCGGTTATGGTATGAAAAATTCAATTATGACGGACATAAAAGCACCCATAGAGCAAAAGGCTGTACCAACGGAGCCTGAAAAAAGCTCTCACTCTGAGCCGGAAAACTCACAGCCTGCAAAACCTGCTCAGGCACAATAAGCTTTCAATAGCTTTATTTTCTTATAATGTGCCGAAGTGGTGGAATTTGGTAGACACGCTATCTTGAGGGGGTAGTGGGTAACTCCCGTGCCGGTTCAAGTCCGGCCTTCGGCACCACAATTTATATATTTAAACAGGCGCTTAGAATTTTCTCTAAGTGCCTGTTTTGCGTATCAGGAAGGATGTAAGCCATGAGAACCAAAACTATAAAAATCGGGGTCATGTCTTACGAGAATTTCAAAAAATATGTCCATGAAGCTATGTTTCAAATTTGGCATGTTGTATTTAGGCAAGGATAATTTTTTAACTAAATTCTGCAATTGCCTATTTGGCCGCAGCTTCAAGGCGCAGGGTGTCCCTCATTACTAAACAAGAGTTTTCAAGCGTTTCTGGAATCCTCAAAAAAGCCGCCGAAAAGTATCTGCTTGAGTATGACATTGACTGGAGCAAGATACCCGAAAAGAAGACCAAGAAATAACCTTTAACTGAGGTTGCCATGGACTGAATATTATGACCCCATTTCGACTCCAAGAGAGGTGGGTTTTTGTATTTTGATTGGTACCGATTAGATATCACAACGCCGGTTATAGTCCATATGCTGGTAAAAAATCTGTAATTTAGCTCACCCCTCCTTTTCAATCAATACATTACACCAATTAATGCCACAATGTAGCATATAACCATTTGAAATATAAAATAATTTATCATTTGACATACAAACTTCCTTATAATATAAATTTAATATAGATTCTCCTCCGAAACCTGTTCTCTATCTCTAATCAGTTTCCATTGTGAAACATCTCTTGTTCTGCTGGCCTCATTCACGAATAGCTTACTACTATCTAACAATTTATCTCTTCAATTATTTAACCTCTATTTAAATGAGAGTCAACAATGGAGAAACCCCTCAAAATTTGCATGCCTTGCTCCTAACAGAATATTTTTATCAGTTAGGAGCTTAAAGTAACATCTCGAAAAGACTAAGACTTTTAGGACCTTCCAATGACCTTTTTAAAGGAGAAAAATCATGAAAAAACAGCTCATAAATTATGAAACATTACTAAAGGTTACGAAGGCAATCTCTCATTCCAAGGACCCGGAAGAAGTTGCTCTGATGACGGTAGAAAGCATTAAAACAGCTTTGGATACCAAGGGGTGTGCTTTGTTTCTGTTCAATCGTAAAAACAATGAACTGCAGTTGGCAACATCATACGGGTTGAGTGATGAGTATATAAATAAAGGCCCTATAAGTGCATTGCGCTCCATTGCCCAATCTTTGGAGGAAGGGCCTGTGGCGATCTATGATGTTATGGATGATCCAAGAATTCAATATCCTAATGAAGCCCAGAAAGAAGGAATTGCTTCCCTACTATCGGTGCCTATCGTGGTCGGTGGCCATTTAATAGGGGCTATGCGTGTGTATACGTCTGAACCTTGGGAGTTCACGCTGGAAGATGTGAATTTCGTCCAATCTTTGGCTCAAATTGCTGGAATGGCTATAAATATGGCAAGGTATACTAAAGGATTGAAAAGCAGCATTGATGTTCTGAAAACGATGAGGAAAGTTCGTTCAGACCAATAGATCTACAAGAAGGACTCCTTATGGGGGAGTTCCAATAAGTGTCCCTTTGGACTAATTTGGTATACATGATTAATTGTCAGAAATGATGACTAAAAAAAGTTTAATTAACTATTTCCTTTGTGAATAGCTGGTTCACATATTCCATATGATCAAAGAAAAGGAAAAATGAAGATTAGTGTTAGCAATTTTGAGCGCATTAAAATATACTTAACGTTGTCAGACTGCCGTGGTTGTATTCCTTTTGTGATGAAGGGCAAATCCTTTTTTGAGAGTTTGCCCTTTTCATTTTTATATGCAATAGTTATGAATTGATTTCAGGATGTGTTTCTGGCAAGAGCACCAGATATCCCTTGTTCCATTTCGGTTAGAAGCCTTCACTTTTCGAAAAAGGAATTAAAAGGTAAGTTTATAGGTCATTAAGACACCTCCAGCAGGAGTGGGAGCAAAGCTTATGTTATGTGTATCTTTCTTGACCCAATCCGGAGCCCAAGACTGCGTTTGAAGAAAGCGATAACCTTGAAATACAGCAATGGCTGCCATGGATAACGCAGACCCATTGGCAACCGATTCATTTGAATACCGCTCAATACCTTGAATATCACCTTGATATTTGTTTCCTTCTTTTTTGTTAGCTATCCCCAAGAACCAGTAATCCAAGGCATACAATACGGGATTCAAGACATTCCACAGCATCATCCCACGCACAAAGGGACTATTTTTATCAATCTTGTCAACCTGAAGAATGACTTCCGATCCAATCTCCTGACCTATCAGGCCAGCCGAGTTTATAGCAAACCCCTTTGCATCGCTGCTGGCATTTTCCGTAAATGCAATTGGCTGATTGTAATTACCACATTCCCAATCCATATCAGTATTCGTCAAACCTGCAACAAGTGCATGAGATCCTTCATGCAAATCCATTGATGCTAAGATACCGCCTGAGGAGAACTTCAGAACAGAATTAAACGTGTTGCCATTTTCTCCACAAAGCGCAGTTTTGCCGTTAAACAAAACAATACACAGAATCGTTAGTCCTATAATTATACAACCCATGCGGTTTGGGAATTTTAATGAGCGCATCATGCCACGCTTTCTTATCGAGAATAGTTTTTGATTGGTGTCTTAAGTCAGATTCATTTCATTGTTTAGGTTAAGGCTCTGCAAAAATCGTGCAAAATTAAAAACTCCATTTTAATAAGCGGAGAAATAAAATAGATTCCAGATGTTTAGCTTAATTACTTGAATTGTTAGACCCAAGCATTGTGACAATATTTGTCAAAATCCATTCCATTTTTCGGCAGAAATAGAAATAGGGGACATCCTATAATGCTTCTGTCAAGCATAAAGTGTATATTTTTAATAAACTAACTATTTCAATAAGATATAAGAGCGGCTGATTTTCGGACGCACTTCTCCTTATAGCTTATTAAAAAATTTTCGGCGAATCTCTCACA
>JAUWLP010000038.1 GCA_030613575.1 Desulfobacteraceae bacterium | reverse complement strand
CAAGAGATTTTTTTCGTGATGTTGTGAAATTGTCTTGTTTCCAAACGCAAAATAATTTATGTTGATTTTTGAATTTGTAGAGCATTTGTAAATGCCGGAGTGGTGAAATTGGTAGACGCACGGGACTCAAAATCCCGCGGGGGCAACCCCGTGTCGGTTCGATTCCGACCTCCGGCACCAGCCAATAAGCCAATTGTTATCAGTTGGTTACATCGAAGCCTCTTGGGTGCTGCCAAGGGGCTTTTTTGTACCAAAATCGATGGTTGTGCCCGAAGTTGTGCCCACAACGCTCTCAAAATATTTTTCCTGCTGTTCAGTGGCCAGTTTCAGATCCTTGTCGTCAATAATATTGTAGCGTTCAAATACCGACCTTGTTTTATGCCCGGAAATCAGCATCGCAACCTTTTCGGGAACACCTGCACGAATCATATTTCTAACCGCAGTGCGCCGCAGTTCCTGTGACGCTCAGACTCGCCTTTGGTTAAGAATATTAGCTCGTATTACGTCAATCATTAAATGACAGCATGTTAGTACAAATTGAATGCAACATATATTTTAACTTATTGAGATTCTATCTTTTTTAGAAAATTGTTAAAAATCTTCACTAGAAATCCGGGCTAAAAAGATCTGTTCATACTCCCCTGTTGATAACCTTCCAGATCCACCGCCACATGGGAGAATCCGATTTCCCTTAATTTTCCAACAATACTCGACCTGACCCCTTGATTAAGAATTCTTTCAACATCATCGGGATCAACCTCTATTCTGGCAACCTTAGAGTGTAGTCTTACGCGGCAGCCAGTAAAACCGAGGCCCAATATGATCTGTTCAGCTTTTTCAATCATTTTAAGTTTTTCGGTTGTTATCTGCGTTCCATAGGGAATTCTGGTGGCAAGGCAGGACATGGGCGGCTTGTTCCAGGTTTTTAGGTTCATCTGTTTTGAGAGCATGCGGATATCATTCTTGGTCAGTACCGCGTCCACCATCGGGGCCGTGATTTTCATCTCACGGGCAGCGTCAAATCCAGGACGGAAATCTTCAAGATCATCAAGGTTTGCACCATGGGCCACATGTTTAATTCTTCTGTCGCTTGCAATCTTCAACAAATCTTTAAAAAGATATTTTTTACACAGGTAACATCTTTTCTTTGTATTGGCTTTAAAGCCAGCCTGGCTCATTTCCCTTGATTGTATGAGCATGTGCTTAACTCCCAGCTCTTGAGCAAAGGCTTTTGCCGCCTTGATTTCAGAGGCTGGATGAAGTTGCGATTCTGCGGTTATTGCAGTCAGATTTTTTTTCAACGCTTCATGGGCCACCGCCAAAAGAAAGGTGCTATCAACACCACCTGAATATGCGACCAGCAGAGAACCATATCCTTTTAAGATTGAAAGCAGATGTTCTCTTTTGGTTGTTAAGTCATTATTCATTTTCTTTACAAAAACTAAGCTGTTGCCCATAACTATCATCGATAAAAAAATGTTTACAAAACCTATTTATTTTTATATAAATTACCTTTTAATATTTTATATATATGATAAATTCGTAAAAGGACAGATTCATCACGTTTTAGGTTTTAAGATTTAGGTTTTAGGTAATTAAATTTAGCTGTATTAACAGATGCTTAAAACTTAACACCCAAAACTCTCGTAAAAAAGTCATTTTTTGACTTTTTACAAGACTATTATATATAAATCATAAACAATTTCAAAGGGGTTTTTTTTATGGGAAAAAACAGTTTGCTTAAATCAACCGCTAAAAAGAAAAAAAAGACGACACCAAAAGTAGCCGCTAAAGCAAAAGCAGCTCCAAAGGCCAAGGCCGCCGCAAAACCAAAAGTGGCTCCAAAGGCCAAGGCCGTTCCCAAAGCCAAAGCCGCCGCTCGAGCTAAAAAACCGGCGCCGAAGACAAAAAAGAAGAAGGTTTCAATGAAAGAACTCATTCATAAAAAATTCGACACATGGAAACCGGATAAGCTCTATACGGTTAGTCCTGATGAAAAATATCTTAAAGGTTTTGCCGCACCGCCTTTTGCCTCAGGCTCAGAAGAAGAGACTCGACGGATCAAGGAGCTGCTGCTGAAAAAATTTGACATAGCGGATATTAAGGCCGCTGCCGAAAAGGCCGCAGAGCCGGAAGTATCTGTATCATACGAACCACCCGTTGACACCGACACCACCGTTTTTGACCCTATGGAAAAGGCTATGAAATATCTGGTTGCAGCTGTTGTGGTTCTTGCTGCACTGATTATCGGTTCCAGCATGATAAACAAAACTAAATATTATATGAATGCAAATGAGGGGGCACTTGAAGTCTGGCAGGGAAGATTCGCTCCCATGGGTGAAGAGCTTCTGATCACACTGCCCGGAGTTCAGCTCCCTGAAACCATAAAAGATGTTTATCTCAAAAAAGATGTATTTCCGATTATCTTCAATTATTATGTGGAAAAAGCGGATACGCTGCTGGAAGTTCCGGGAATGCCTGATTTTGGAGGAATCAAGAACTATTTAAACAGGGCGCTCTCTTATGCTGTCACATCTGCTTCTGCTGAAGCTGCTTATAATCGCTTGAACAACATCGAACTGATGATTCTTCTCTACAAGGCGGATGTAGCCGCCAGCAAGGCAACCATTTCCGATCTTAAAGACGCAAAGCGTTATCTTAACGAAGCGGAAGGGCTCAGTACAGATGATCTTCAGGCTGATATGATAAATCAAAAAATTGATGAAGTAGATATAATGATTACAGACCTAAAAGCAAAAGAAGTTAAAGCAAAAGCTACGGCAACGCCTGCCGAATAAATGAATTAGTTGAAAAAAAGATGAAAAAGCGGATTGCAGTTTTATGCTGCAATCCGCTTTTTTGTTCTGATTTTTGGTTTCAGGTTCCCCAAAGCTAAATACCAAAAAGACGGATACAAGTTTTTTTTATTATCAACAGCCGTGATTTATACCCTTGAGCCACCTTTTCCCTTGACCCAAAAACTCGAATCTCTTATGTTTATGTTTTAATAATGTTTATCCTTTAAAAACATTTAGTTAGGTCAAATCCACTATGACCATCAGACGAGTCCTCATATTCGCACCCATGCTTTTAATCCTTGTTTTGCTCCAGTCATATTTCTGGGTGCCTACCTACGAAGAGCAAACCAAAGGAAATCCCGAACGTCTCAATGAATATATTGCCGGCTCCATTGGGGATGCCAGCCTGCTGAATCCGATTCTCACGGCAGATTCGGCAAGCAGCAGCATCGAAAACATGGTATTTGAGGGCCTCATCGACAGGGATGAACAGCTACGCTTCAGAGGGCGTCTGGCAACATCATGGGAGGTCTTGGAAGAGGCGTTCTTTTACGTAAACAAAAGCTCCGGCATACCTGGATTGGGCAAAGCGGGCCCGCAAGATGTGGCCGATTTGCTGAGAGAAGCAAAGAAAAAGAAGAATACAACAGACCCTAGGCTAAAAAATTCTTTAGACTACATCACTGCAATTTCTGTTATACCTCCTCGGAATTATTTGGTGACAAAACAGATAAAAGGTCCGGATACAGGCGAACAGAAAAAATATATTAAAATCAGCATAGCAGCACCTGCCAGGATAAAACTTGCTCTTGATCGGGTAGACCAGGATCTTTTCCAAAACCTTTCACTTCTTTTGGGCGAGGATTACTTTGCATCCTTTCATGGCGAAAATTACCTGAGTGCGGATCCTGCGCTCGAAAAGGAAAGATTAGCTAAATATGCTGGTGAGCTGTTACCGGCTGTTGAACACAATCCTGTTTTGATGTTTCACTTAAGGCCTGGTGTAAAGTTTCATGACGGCCATCTATTTGATGCCTATGATGTCAAGTTTACCTATGAATCGATCATGAATCCAAAAAATCTTTCTCCTCGTATTGCGGATTATGAGCCGGTTAAGTTTGTTTCAGTGATCGATCCTTTGACTATAAAAATCATTTACAAGCGACTCTATTCTCCTGCTATCGGGACCTGGGGCATGGGAATCCTTCCCGAACATCTGCTTAATTCTCAAGCCCTTACAAAGGAAGCTCAACGTCTCGGGAAAGACCCGAACACGTTCTCCATGCGCCAGAGCAGCTTCAACCGAAATCCCATCGGCTGCGGACCTTTCCGATTTCAGGAGTGGAAATCTGATCAATACATTATCCTGGATCGTTTTGACGGCTACTGGGAGGGACTGCCGAACTATAAAAAATATGTCTTTCGTGTGATACCGGATCGGCTGACCCAGGAAATGGAATTTTATGCCGGCACCATCGACAGCTACGATGTTCAGCCCCATCAGGTAAAGCGGCTGGAAAAAGACCAAAGGTTCCAGAGTTTTTCCGGTACTGCTTTTGGCTACACGTATATCGGCTACAACATCAGGCGCAAGCCCTTTGATGATCCCAGAGTACGAAGGGCATTAGGTATGGCAATTGATGTGGACAAGATTATCAACTATGTGCTTTATGATCAGGGAGAGCGAATCACAGGTCCTTTTGTCAAACAGACCGATTATTATAACAATAATATCAAACCGGTTCCTTACGATCCAAAGGGTGCTTTAACACTGTTAGAGGCGGCCGGCTGGAAACGCAATAAAGAGGGATGGCTAACAAAAGATGGTAATAAATTCCAATTTACCCTTATCACCAACAACGGCAACGATCTCCGTAAAGCCATACTGGCAATTGCGCAGGACTCATGGAAACAGATTGGAATCAATGTCCATACCGATCTTTTAGAGTGGTCTGTATTTATCCAAGAACGCGTAAACAAAGCAGATTTTGATGCCCTGATCCTGGGCTGGCAAATGGGCATAGAGCCGGATCTGTATCAGATCTGGCATTCAAGCCAGACAAATCCTTATCAGCTCAATTTTGTGGGTTTTAAAAACAAAGAAGCCGACGATCTCATCATAAAGATCAGGCAGGAATATGATCACAACCGGCAGGTCGAATACTGCCACAGGCTTCATGAAATTATTGTAAGAGAACAGCCGTACACGTTTCTTTATGTGGGAAAATGGACGGCCGTTTTAGACAAACGTATCGTCATAAAGACTCTCGATGATGCAGAACAGATAGTGTATGAAAAAATAAAACCAACTAAAACCGGAAATTATAGTTTTTATTTTAATAAATGGATAAAGCTTCCAAAGGCGCCCAGTTTTATGGATGAGGGATAGACCATGTTATCATTTATCGGACGGAGTGTTGTCCAGAAGATCATTACTCTGTTTTTTGTTTCAATCGTATCCTTTTTGATCATTCATATTGCGCCCGGCAAGCCGAGCCAAGTGGATCCGATGAATCCAAAGTTCACTCCTGAAGTAGTGGAACGGTTTCGAAAAGAGTTTCATCTGGACAAGCCTCTTCATGTTCAGTATCTTTATTTTTACAAGGATCTTTTTACCGGGGAAACCGTTTCCTGGAAGGACAATCAATCGGTCCTTAAAAAGATATGGGAACGATTTTTAAACAGTCTGCCCCTGTTTATTGTTGGTACAATTATTACCTGGACCCTTTCTTTTCCTATAGGAATTCGCTCTGCCATTTTCAGGGGGCAATTCTATGATCGGAGCGCCACATTCTTATCGTATCTTCTGATTTCCATTCCCGGTTTCTTTTTTGCTTACGTCCTGATTATTTTTGTAGTGAACCAATTCCATGTTCCGGTTATCGGCATGGAAACTTTCGGAATCGGAGACGGCGCTTCCCTGCCGCACATATTCATGGACAGGATCTGGCATCTGCTCCTCCCTTCCGTGCTGGGCGCCACCGGAGGAATCGCAGTTCTTTCCCGGTATGTGCGAAGTCAGATGCTCGAAGTGGAAGGCCAGGATTATATTCGTACTGCCCGAGCCAAAGGACTCTCACCGGAACAGGTCCACTATAGGCATGCTCTGCGAAATGCCCTGCTTCCTTTTGTAACCATGTTCGGACTCATTTTACCGGGTCTGATCGGAGGCTCGGTTATCATCGAATCGATATTTTCCTGGCCGGGCATGGGACGGATGGCCTATGAGGCGATTCTGGCCAGAGATTACCCGGTTATCCTGACGGTTAATTTTGTTTCAGCCATCCTGGTACTGGCCGGCACCTTTATTTCAGACCTTCTTTACCTAATTGTGGATCCAAGGATACGCCTGTGATGAACATAGACGAAAAAGGGTTTAATCAAGATTTTCAATTCGAGGCGCCCATGGCTCCGAAACGGACCCGGCTGCAGGAATTCTGGCTTCTTTTCAGGCAAAACCGGTTGGCCATTCTGGGACTCTTTATTTTTATCCTTTTTTTCTGCTGTGCAATTATGGGTCTTTTTATAACTTCCGGTCCGGACCCTTTATTCGATCCTGCCATGATCCGTCTTCAAGAAAAGCTGCGTCCGCCCCTTGCAAAACCGAATCTTGATTCTTTGCGGCGTGAAGAGATCCCATGCCTGGGGTTTTACCTGATGGGAACCGATGATCTGGGACGGGATGTTTTTGCAAGAATGCTTCAGGGCGCATGGGTTTCTTTGACCGTTGGTTTTGTGGCCGTGGGGATATCTGTACTCATCGGCATATTCATGGGCGGAGTAGCGGGATACTTTGGGCAACACCATATCAGAGTCGATCATATTCTAATGACGATTCTTTTGATTTCCGGCGCAGGTCTGGTAATGGCCCATTCTATCCGTTTCGGTGCGGTGCTTTTATGTCTCACCCTGGCATACATTTTTTATTCTTTCTTTACACAAAACAGATCCGGGGAAAAATCCGTGCCCTCATGGGCAAAAGTTTTTCGTAAAAGTGCTGTCTCCGTGGACACACTGATCATGCGAATCGTGGATATTATGCTCTGTTTTCCGAGTTTTTTTCTGATTCTGACGGTGGTGGCGCTTCTCCCTGCAAGCATATATAATATCATGATCGTTATCGGGCTGACCAGTTGGATGGGCACCACGCGTTTTGTCAGAGCTGAATTTCTCTCTTTAAGAGAACAGGATTTTGTTGCGGCTGTAAAGACGCTCGGCGCCAGCAACTTCAGGATCATTTTTCGCCACATGATGCCCAATGCCATTGCGCCGGTGCTGGTCTCCGCCACCATTGGTATTGCTACGGCCATTTTAACGGAAGCCGGCTTGAGCTTTCTGGGATTCGGTGTGCCGCCCCCCCACGCCACCTGGGGAAACATTCTTTCAGACGGCAAGAATTTCATCTTTGATGCACCCTGGCTTACCTTCATACCGGGCATTGCAATTCTTATTGTGGTGCTCTCTTTTAACCTTTTTGGTGAAGGTCTCCGGGATGTATTGAACCCCAAACTCAGGGAAAGACACTGAATTGTCGATTGTTGATTGAAGATTGATAAATGACAAGTGACTAATGACTAATGGCCAATAACAACACCCTGATTTCTGTTCAGGATTTAAAAGTTTATTTTCGAACCGGCCACGAGTGCGCCCGCGCCGTAGATGGTATCAGTTTTGAGGTTCGGAAAGAAGAGACCGTATGTCTTGTCGGCGAATCCGGATGTGGAAAAACGGTTTCCGCACTCAGCATACTCGGTCTCATCCCAACACCTCCCGGGGAAATAGCAGGGGGTCGAATTCTGTTCCAGGGCAAAAACCTGCTGGAACTCGACGAAGAAGATATGCAGAAGATTCGCGGAAATCGTATTGCCATGGTATTCCAGGAACCGCTGACATCGCTGAATCCTGTTTTTACCATAGAAGATCAGATCGGCGAGGCGATCAGCATCCATAAAAACGTAGGGGCTAAAGAATTGCGTGACCGCTGTATTAAGCTTTTAAAAGATGTGGGTATCCCCTCACCTGTGCAGAGACTTAAAGACTATCCTCACCAGCTCAGCGGCGGGCAGAGACAGCGGGTCATGATTGCCATGGCTCTGGCATGTGATCCGGATCTGATCATAGCCGACGAACCCACCACCGCCCTTGATGTGACCGTACAGGCTCAAATTTTGCGGCTGCTTAAATCCATTCAGAAAATACGATCCATGTCCGTACTATATATTACCCATGATCTCGGCGTAGTGGCGAATATTGCCGATCGGGTTTATGTCATGTATTCCGGCATCTTCACGGAACAGGGGAATACGGCTCAGATCTTTCATGATGCCCGGCACCCGTATACCCAGGGACTCCTTGCATCACTCCCCAGCCGATCTAAACGGGGGAAAAGGCTTTACAGCATCCCCGGCACGGTGCCGAACCCGGCCTACAAGCCTGCGGGCTGTCCATTTCATCCCAGATGCCCTCATGCAATCCTAACCTGTGCCAAAGAATATCCGGAGATGTGTGATTACGGCCAGGGACATCTGGCCCGCTGCCCTGTCCTGTTGGAAGGTGGAGACGGATATAAATAAATGAAATGCAAAACTTTAGCTTTCTAACAATATTGTCGCTCGTTTGAAATCGATTTATTTCAAAGGACTAAACTATTACAATGGAATTGTTGAATAAAGACAAACAGATTGTCCTGCGTGTACAAAACCTGAAAAAATACTTTCCCATACGCAGAGGCTTTTTTCAGAAAATCGCCGGATGGGTTAAAGCCGTTGATGATGTGAGCTTTGAAATCGAACAGGGAAAAACCCTGGGACTGGTGGGCGAGAGCGGCTGCGGAAAAACAACCGTTGCCAGACTCATTCTGAAACTTTTAGAGCCGGATCACGGGAAAATCATCTTTCGGGGGAGTGATATCGGTGAATTTACCGAAAAAGATATGAGGCCGATTCGAAAAGAGATTCAAATCGTTTTTCAGGACCCGTTCGGATCATTAAATCCCCGGATGACCACCGGCTTATCCATCGAGGAAGGACTGCGAATTCTGGGTATTAAAAGGGGAAGAAAGCGAAAAGAGCGCCTTGAAAAACTCCTCAAAATGGTGGGCATGTCTCCGGACAGTGCAGATCGATATCCCCATGAATTTAGTGGTGGACAGCGCCAGCGCATCTGCATTGCACGTGCTCTGAGCGTGGACCCTTCGCTGGTTGTATGTGATGAACCGATCTCGGCTCTGGATGTATCCATACAGGCCCAGATCATTAACCTTTTAAAAGATCTGCAGGATCGCCTGGGGTTAAGCTATCTTTTTATCTCTCATGATCTCAATGTGGTGAGCTATCTGTGCAGCACGATTTCCGTCATGTACAAAGGCCAAATCATGGAGTCCGCACCCGCTGAGGAACTTTTTGAAAACCCCTGTCACCCTTATACCATGTCATTACTTTCGGCGATTCCTGATCCAGAGCCGGGTATAAAACGGGAAATAGAGCTCGTGGAACCGGATCTTTCTGATTCCCTGATTACATCCAACGGATGCAATTTTCAGGGAAGGTGTTCCATCGAGGAACCCCGTTGTCTGGAAGAGAAAATCGGCTTTGAAAAAGTCGGAGAAAAACACTTTGTAAGATGCTGGAAAGCTGCGAAAAAGTAAAAACAAACAAAGGGAACAGGGTGCTCCCTGTTCCCTTCCGGAAATAAAGAATATATTAAATGTTAGCGTTTTGAAAACTGGAACCGTGCCCGCGCACCTTTCTGGCCGTATTTCTTTCTTTCCTTGACCCTGGCGTCACGCCGAACGTGGCCGGCTTTTTTCAATGCCTTCCTGAGCTCAGGGTTAGCCAATATCAGAGCCTTGGTGATACCATGCCTGATTGCTCCGGCTTGCCCGGAAAAACCTCCGCCGGTAACACGGGCTTTTATATCAAATGATCCAAGAGTATTTGTCAAAGCAAGCGGTTGCTTCACAATAATTTTCACCGACTCAATCTTGAAATAATCATCCATGGGCCGATCATTAACGGTAAATTCACCATTTCCCGGCCTTAGCCAGGTTCTGGCGATAGAACTCTTTCGTTTTCCTGTGGCATAATAAACGTTTTCTTTATCCATATAATTCCCCGATAATTAAAAAATTTTAAGCTTGCTCTTTTAAAGGTCAAGAATTTCAGGTTGCTGGGCTTCATGAGGATGCTGGTTGCCTGAATAAACCTTCAATTTTTTGAAAAGCTTTCTTCCCAGTCTGTTCTTTGGCAGCATACCCTTGACGGCAAAACGGACAAGATCTTCGGGCCTTTTTTCCAAAAGTTTTTTAGCGGTAATAGTCTTAAGACTCCCGATGTAACCGCTGTGCCGGTAATATTGTTTCTGCTGCCATTTTCTACCCGTCAGGGCAACCTTATCCGCATTAACAACCACCACCCAGTCACCGGTATCCACATGGGGTGTAAAGAGCGGGTTGTGTTTCCCCCGCAGGCGGGCGGCTATGGTACTGGCGAGTCTTCCCAGAACCTTATCCTGGGCATCAACAACACACCATTTTCCCTTATTGTCGGTATTTTTTGCACTATATGTATATTTTTTCACTATGATTTTCTCCTCTGGATATAGAAACTTGAACATTTAAATAAAAAATACGTATGTGTCAAGGGAAAAATCACCTTGGCAAATTGACACTAACTATTATTTCTAATATAAACGAATATCAGATAATATGTAATGGGAATGTTTCGATGAAAAATTTGGAAATCGAAGTAAAATTTTTTTTGGCGGATATGGACCGCATACGTGACCGGATTATTGAGCTCGGTGCGATGTCCATGGGACGGGTTTTTGAAACAAATATACGCTTTGACGATGCCGATAACCGTCTGATTCAAGAAAAATCTCTCCTGCGACTCCGCCAGGATACAAAATCAACCCTTACTTTTAAATCCGAGCCTCCTTTTAAAGACGATCAATTTAAAATATTAAGAGAGCTGGAAGTTGAAGTCAGCGATTTTACCACCATGAAAAATATTCTGGAATCTCTGGGGTTCCGGGAAGAACAGGTATACGAAAAATGGCGTGAAACTTTTATGTTAAACAGTACTAACCTCTGCCTGGATACGATGCCCTATGGCAACTTTCTCGAGATCGAGGGTCAAAAGGAAGATATTAAGAAATTGGCATCCCAAATCGGTCTTAAGTGGAAAAAAAGAATTCTTCTTAATTACCTTGCAATATTTGATGTCATCAAGCAGAAATCAAACCTGCCGTTTTATGATGTCACATTCAGCAACTTTATAAATATCAGGTTCGATCTTTCAAAACATCTCGATCGTCTTGAGGTTAATCGTCATTAGTTCATAAAAAAATATTGTCTGTGTACATCTGCGAAAATCTGCCTGCCCCGTTATGTCCCGTAGCTCCGGAAGATGGTACTGGGGTAGCTTCGGCAAATGGTACTGGGGTGTCCTATTTAACTAAAATAATACCATGATTTCTGTTTTGACATTAAACCTGCGTTTTGGATTGGCAGACGACGGGCCCAACGGCTGGGAATATCGCAAGAAGGTCTTTCCCTATCTTTTTGAAAAATATCGTGCAGATTTTATCGGTTTTCAGGAAGCGAATGATTTCCAGACAGATTTTCTAAATGAGATGCTGACAGAATACGATTTTATCGGCAAGCGTAGCCCCTCACCGTTCTTCTGGCAAAACAACATTATCTTTTATAAAAAAACCTGGACCTGCATCTATCGAGAACATTTCTTTCTGAGTCCAACGCCAACGATACCGAGCCGTTTCCGGGAAAGCCTCTGGCCGAGACAATGCACTATCGGTATGTTCAAAAGCGGCAGACACATGATTATATGTGTCAATACTCATTTTGACTTTGACACCTCGGTCCAGATCAAGAGCGCCAAACTGATTATGGATCGGTTACTTCGTTTTCCGAGTGACATAACTGTAATTATCCTCGGAGACTTTAACGCCATTCCTTTCAGTCCCTGCTATAACATTTTCACTGGCCATGGTCAGAAACCAGAGGAAAAGGAATGTTATTTTATAAACGCGTTTAAAAAACCCTTTCCGGGAACCCATCATGGCTTTACAGGGAATATAAACGGAGATTATATAGACTGGATTCTTTATCGCGGAAAAATCTTCCAACAAGAGAGCATGGTCATCCGGGATACAATTGACGGTCTTTATCCATCAGATCATTTCCCGCTCTATGCTAGATTTAAGGGTGAGGCTTAAAATTCACTGGCATTTTTGTGAACAGATCCACGAAGGATCTTCCGATCCATGGAAAAGATAAAATCCGATAGGTTTATTTTTGGTTCCGTCTTATCCGGGTTTTGGTATTTCCAAAATCATCTTCCAAAGGTAAAGCAAAGCCGCTAAAATAAGGCCGGATTTTTCACATATATAACTACCAGGACGGATAACTGAGCCGCTTTATCAGATATGAATCGCCATTTTCTGTAAGCTCCATAGAAATACTACCGCTATTTTCTTGCCATGTCCCTTCATGCAAAAGAAAGCGGGTGAAATATTTTCCCTGAACTCTAATGTTTCCTGTATCTGCCTGTAAAGAATAATCAATCAACTCAATCCGGTAGTTAAACGATTCGATCTTTTCCATGTTTTTTCGATATTTGGGCAGCATATCCTGAAAAGGAGCGTTGTTTTCAGTGGCGTCGGGAGCAAAAAAGGTGGCAAATTTATCAAGATCTTTACTGGCATATGTCTGGCAATAGATGTGCAAAAAGGATTCCAACCGGTCTTTCCGGTCTTGTTGAAGAGGAATTTCTCCTCCGGAGACCAAAATCGCTTTATCGTTTTCTTGCTCAATAGACTGTGTGTGCTCCTCAACAGCGCCAGGACTTTCAGCCTCAGGCTTTTCGGACAATGACCTATCTGTTTCAGCGGTAACTACCGGCTTTTCTACAACCGGTTTTTCCGCTAAAGAGTCTTTCTTTACCTTTACTTTTGAAGTCTGTTTTTCCTGCTTGATGACGGCTTCCCGTTTTTCCTGAGAAGAAGACGTGTCTTTGGGAACCGAGACAGTCGGGGCAGGAGTTTCTGGTTGCCGGTCTTTTTTACCCTCAGCCTCAAACACTGTTTTCTTTTTAGCAGGCCTGGTTGTTTTATTGGAAACAATCATTGCCTTGTTTTTGTATTTTTTTAAACTGCCAAGAGCCCTCTGTGCTTCGGCCCTGTCTTTGAAAGAACCCATTCTTATTTTGTACCATGTGATTTTTTCGGGAGACGTTACAGTGACATAGTATGCCGGATATCCTTCATTTTTCAGTTTTGTTATTGCGTTGTCGGCAAATTTTTTGTTCTTAAAAGATTCAAGCTGAATTGACCAATCCCCGCTTGAGTCGGGTTTTTTATTTAAAACAATTGCGTTGCCTTTTGGAGGCGATTTTGTTTTCCGGGTCTCGTCTTTTTCCTTTTTTATGAAAGTGTAAGTTCCGGTCGCCGTTGGGCTTTCAGTCCAGCCGGACTTGTAAGCCTTTGCTTTAATCGTTGTTGTTTCTGCAACAAGAATGGGTAATGAAAAAACCGGAGAGGTATCTGTGGGCTCAGTTTTGTCTGTGGTATAGTGAATCGTTGCCTCTTTGGCTGAAGAGCTGATTCCAACCGACACACGATCTGTGAAAATATCTGAAGCAGGAGGTGAAAATACTAGTGCAGCCAGAACCGGCGCATAAGTAATTTCTATGGAGTCACTCGCAAGTTTTCCGTTCTGATCCTCTGCAACAATGGTAATTGTATTCACGCCTGTATTTAAGGATACTTTGAATGACCACTCTTTTAAGGTGCCGGTATTGTTAGCACCAGTATTGCAGGTCACACTTTTAAGACCAATGCCATTTGCATCCATAGCCTGCCCTGAAACAATGATCAAAGGTTTGGAAGACAAGGACTCCGCCACTGTTGCTGGCTGTCGGATTATAACAACCGGTCTGGTACTATCGTGGACGTTGTATGCATAAGCACCTGTTTCGCTTCCATATCCAAGAACATCACACGCGTTAATTTTGTAATAAACCGTTCCCGTGCTTTGGGCTGGAATTGTTCCTGTATAATCAAGGCCGGTGGAAGACATCGGAACCGAACTCCAGGAATTTCCTGCATCTGCTGAATAGAGTAAATCAGCAGACTGAACACCTGAGATGTCCGTAATGCCTGAATTTACCGTAATCGGATCACTTGAAAGGAATTTTGTTGTCGACAGGTAAGGTTCTTTAATTTTAGGTCTGTCATACACAAATAATGTAACTCTGCTAACAAGATCAGATGAATTGCCTGCCTCATCAAAAGCATAAAAATCGACGGAATGTAATCCTTCGCCCGCGTTAGCTGAATCCCAAGAGTTTCCAAACACCCCGTCCCCAGGCTTTTTATCTGAGTGTTCCCCATCATCATACAGCTGAACAGTTGCCGACCTATTGCCATACGGAAGCCGAATCATAGCTGTCACTTTTGAAGTGTTGATACCTGAATCTCCATCATGAACACAGACAGAAAAATTGAATTTTGTTCCTTTTAAGCCGATGCCTGCATCAACATAAGGCTGTGTTAAAACCGGCGGTATGGAATCGGCTAAACGCTTAACGGACATAATATAAGATGCCTTATTTTTTATTCTGTTCCGGGCCTGGATTAAAATTTGGTTCTGGCCCTCGGCCAGAGAAACCGTTCGGGCAAAAAAACCGTCGGACGAAAGGGACAATGAAACCGGCATACCATCATTGACGGAAACAGTAGCTGATCGGATACCGTGGGGGTCTGAAACCTTTCCGGCGATTTTCACGGAAGCGGATATATAGGAACTACCGCTTTGAGGAGTAGAAATCTGAATTTTCGGAACATTGAAATTGAAATCGTCAAACACGTATATTTGTCCGCCGGCCGCCAGCATAGAGCCGTCAGGCCTCCAACGAACATGGTGCACCGGATCTTTATTATAATATTCGATTCCATATGTATCAGTATTGCAAACAATCAGGCCATTATTGTGACCAATGGCCAGCCGGGAAGAATCACTGTTGTAGTCCAGAGAATTGACATTCCCTAGTCCTGGTAGGTCAAAAGCACTTTTGCTCCAGTTGGAAGTGTCAAAGGTATAAATCATACCGGTATTGCCCATACTGGATCCTACTGAAAGATATTTTCCATCGTGGCTCCATGCAAGGCACTTAAGTTTTCCCGTAGGAATTGACTCTACCTTCACAGTTCTCACGGGAGAAGGACTTTCTGTATTCCATATCCTCAGCTCTCCATACTTGTCCACTGCAGCGAATTGAGAATCGTTAACCGGGTTAAACCTGAGTTCCTGAATTTCAGCTCTATGACTGAAGGTCATTTTAAGTTTGCCGGACGTCGACCATTTTTGTATAATATTGTCGTCTCGGATTGTATAAATGCAGTTATCCCGCCAAGCCAGAGATTTATCCGCTGTCTTTGCCTCACTATCGATAGCAATATCCCATACCTTATCGACTTCTCCACCAGGAATTTTCAAGACGGCAATTTTGTCTTTGCCTTTAAAAACGCTGGTTACCAGTTTTTCGCCATCGGATGAAAAGAAAAACGAATGATATTTACCTGAACGTCTTTTTCTAGACCAAACCTTTACCCAATCAGATATGCGGTATATCGACAATCCGGAACCGTTTCTATGCCTGACCGCAAAATATCCGTTTGAGGACCATTCGCACCATTCGGTAGCTTTCCCCAACTTTTTCCACGGCAGAAACCGGGTTCCGTTATACCCTCCGTATATGAAAGTTCCGGTTCTCGAAACGCCCGTCGGGGTATGGGTTACAGTAACACTTACCTTTTGTGATTCTGATGATCCTATGGTAAAAACGCCGCCGGCCTCACCTCTATTATTTGTCTTATGATCAGGTCCTTTTGTCCAGGTGCACTGGGCAGACGGCTTTAAGCTCCACTTAACCGCCTGGTTCGATACAGGTTTTTTATCAGTAAAATTTTTTACATAAGATTTTACCTTAAAAGAATCATTGCCGGCCGGGTGAAATTCAACGGTTATACCTACAGCCGGCGAAGTACAGGTTATGGGAATTGAAGCGCAAAGGCCGTAAGGCGAAATAACCGTAATAATAGCATTGCCGCTGGAATCAGGGGTAAAAGTAATCTTTGCCTGACCCTGGCCATCGGTAACCGCTTTACCATTTGACGGTGTAAAAAATCCCGGAAAACCGGTACGAAATAGAATTGTTTGCCCGGGTAACGGCCTTTCTTTATTATCCTTTAAGCAGGCAGTAATTGTCGCAGGGTTGTTCTGTCCAATAGCAACGGTTGTGGGGTTAGCTTCTGCAGTAAATTGAATG
Source organism: Desulfobacteraceae bacterium (assembly GCA_030613575.1). Classification (GTDB taxonomy): domain Bacteria; phylum Desulfobacterota; class Desulfobacteria; order Desulfobacterales; family UBA11574; genus S5133MH16. The sequence continues at coordinate 1,276 of JAUWLP010000038.1, read as the reverse complement.
TTAGAAGGTCTATTCACCGTAAAGGAACCGTTCAGGGCCTGCCGCCATTTTCCTTTTGTATCTGCTGCCTTAAATTCATAATAGTGTGCTCCAACTTCCAAGTTCGTAAGGCCGTAGTAGGAGAAAACCTTTGCCGCTTGTGGGTCGGCCGACGGCACGGAAAATTTATGCAGTTCTGTGCCGTCAACGAAAAGGTTTATTGAGGCATACCGGTTGTTGTCAACTCCTGAAAATACCGCCACGAAATTGTATATGTCATCAGGAGCCCCGGATGATGGGGTTATGCGGCTTAATGCCCGCGCTGTTAGAAAATCTTTCGAAAAATCAAAGTCTTTTATTATGATATCTGGTGCTTCTTTGGTTATGACAACAACTTCGTTAATGTTTTGGTTGCTTTCAGGATTATGCACATTGATGTTATAAATACCCGACTGAGTGCGCCATAAGGAATATACTCCGTTAATATCGGTGGTAACCGCAAAATGTCCATCCATTGTGGCTACAACAGCATCGGAAACCGGGGTGCCGTCAGTACCTTTCACCGTGCCATACAGTGTTTTTGTGCCCGGGAAGAATTTTTGGACAATTCTAGTTTTATCGAATAACGTCAAATCCCGAACGCCAGGGTTGGCAATATCATCCATCCCGCCCAGCGAAACTTTACTATCTTGACTTTCCTGAAAACAGTGCACCTGATTTTTGCACATAATTGAAGCATTGTTTTTGCTGCATTCAGGCGATTGCACACAGCCCTGTTCGTCTTCGTCAGGATGACCGCAAAAACCAAGGGCGTGGCCAATCTCATGCGCGGCTACTCTGATCACATCTCTTTGAGCCTGGCTGAAATCAACCTTGTCTTTGTCCAATACAAAAAACCATGGCTCTGTTTTGTCCTGCTCATCCTTTATATGAAAAAAGATTCTCGCTCTGTGATCGTTATCAGCATCAGCAGCCTCACTCAATGCAGGATACTGACAGTTTGTATTGCAATTTTCAAATATGGTGAAACCATGTGCTTCCGGGAGATATTCAGAAAACAGACCGGTATCACCGTGTTCGTCCAGACATACCATACCGTTATGTCTCAAAACCTTGGGGCCTTGTTTCGACCATCCTTCAAAAATTATATCCGCTTCTTTTTGGTTGCTTGCAGGAGTAAATACGATATTTCCGCCTGTAGCATTTTCCCATATCTTACAGGCCATATCGATTGCTTCTTTTGCCGTAACCAAATCAGGATCTTCATCTGCACCCAGAGGGTTCTCTCCATGGTAAA
>JAUWLP010000140.1 GCA_030613575.1 Desulfobacteraceae bacterium | reverse complement strand
AAAAGTCCAACTTCTGCGTTGTGCTGCATTTCGCAATCATTCAACGTACGAAAAGTACGCCTCATGATTACAAAATTTGCACGCCTTGAATTTGAACTTTTTACGAAACCGTCTAAATCGGACTTTTTACGAGTTCATCATCATTAACCATTTACGAATTGCCGTTAATCATTTACCTTTTACCATTCAATCATTTAATGATATACATAACAGCCAGAAAATCAAGACATATACTGGGTACTGGATGCTGGATGCTGGGTACTGGATGCGGGTTACTGGATGCTGGGTTTGAAAATTGAAGAAAACCAATCCAATGGTCAATTTTCAATAATAAATCTCCAATTACCATTACTCCTTTGACAAGTTGTGGCGATTTAGAATAAAATTGACACGCCTAAACGGAGCGTTTTAACTTTGAAGAAATTACGGATCACTATCATATTCATGCTGATTTTTATGTTTTTCGTTGCAATAGCCGTATATGTGGATATCCTTAGGTACGCTGATAAACCCGCAAATGCCGAATCTGTAAAACAGGTTATCATTGTTAAACCCGGCCAGAAATTCAAGTCTCTTTCCCAAGTACTGCATAAAAAAGGGGTGATTAATCATCCTGCTAAATTCAGGTTGTTTTCCCGCATTAAAGGCCATGATAAAAACATAAAAGCCGGGGAATATTTCCTTTCCTCTGCCATGCCACCGAAAAAAATACTTGAAATCCTGGTCAGCGGGAAGGTCCGTCTCCACAGGCTCACCATACCGGAAGGTTATAACCTGCGGCAGGTTGCAATGGTTGTTTCCAGAGCAGGATTCGGAACCGAAGCAGATTTTTTTTTGGCCGCAACAGATGCCGATCTGGTGCATTCAAAAGGAATTGATGCCCAAACCTTTGAGGGGTATCTCTTTCCTGAAACCTATTACTTTTCCAAGGACGCCACACCCGAAAAGATCATATCCACAATGGTGAAACGTTTCTGGTCCGTGTTTAAGCCTGAACTCAAAAATCGAGCCAAAACTCTTGGATTTACAATCCACCAGGTTGTAACACTGTCATCGATTATCGAAAAGGAAGCAGGTGTGGCTGGTGAACGACCCATTATCTCCTCGGTTTATCACAACCGTTTAAAGCGGAGAATGCGTCTGGAAAGTGATCCCACGGTTATCTACGGCATAAAGGACTTTAACGGCAACATTACCCGAAAACATCTTGCCAAACATACACCTTACAACACATATAGAATCAAAGGACTACCTCCAGGGCCGATTGCAAACGCAGGAATCGAGGCCATAGAAGCCGCCCTTTACCCGGCAGATACCAGGTTCCTCTTTTTTGTTTCAAAAAAGGACAACACGCACCAGTTTTCAACAAATATAAAAGATCACAACAGGGCCGTGAGAAAATATCAATTACGTAAGTAAAGAATCCTGACCCAAAGGACCAGGCTTTGGTTCGCCCTTGAAAGGGGCTGTTTTACTTAAAGCCGTACAAGTTAAAAGTGTCTAAAGTGAACTAAAGTGCCTAAAGTTATGGTGTCGCTTCGCTCCGCTGATTTTATATAATTGACAGAATTCCTTAACTTTAGCTCACTTTAAACTTTAGTTCACTTCAAACTCTTGCAGCGATTCTTCAGACAGAGCCGAAAAACTCTAACCTGGCACCAAGGACCAAGTTTTTCAGGGCAAATAAAAAAAATGATGACCGTATCTGAAAAAACCGCCAAAAATGCGCTTACGGATAGCAGAGCAATCCGCCAAAAGGTGTTTGAAACCATCTCTGAATCGAAAAAAAGACTGACACCTGGTGAACTGAAAAAAAGACTCTCCCAAAAGTTTGCAATCGACAAAAAACTATTAAAAACGGCCATAAGTGATCTGGTGGCAGGTCGCCAACTAGTCTACACTTACAATTTTGGCTGTTCGTTCCTGGAAAAATCGTTTAACAAACCGACCCGCATCTCAAAACGGGTTGTTCTTAAACCGCCCGGCATGCGTTACACGCCGGAATCCGATGAAGTGGTCATTGATATAGCGCAAGGTGCGTCCTTCGGTTCAGGTGAACATCCCACAACAAGACTGGCTGTCAGGGGGATAGAAGCGGCACTATCCGGAAAAAATTGTTTGTTAAAAACAAACCATGCCCGAGCCCTGGATATTGGAACCGGGTCCGGAATTCTCGCAATAGCAGCCGTATCGTTAGGGGTAAAAAAGGCATTGGCAATTGACATCGATCCCTGCTCAAGATCAGAAGCTAAAAAAAATATTAGTTTGAACAACATGGAAGATCGAATCCAGATCCTTGACCGTAACATAGAAAATATCGATGAAAAATTTTCCATGATAACGGCCAATCTCCGTTATCCAACCATTAAACGGCTTTGTTCTCACATCTTAAAAATAACAGAAAAACAGGGTATGGTTGTGGTTTCGGGAATCAAAACAGATGAGGTTCCGGACATTTTGAATACGTTCACCCAAAAAGGCTTTGGGTGTGTCTGGAAAGAATTTGAAAAAGACTGGGTAGGGATGGTATTTGTTCGGTAGTGCCCGTAAACCCTGATCTAATAATCAATAATCAATTGTTAATTATTAATTATTAACCGTTGTTTATTAACTATTATTTCCTGAACCGTGAACCCTTACAAAATACCAAGGCATGAAAAATGGATATCGCAGCATTTTCACCTGAACAATCGGCAGGCCAGCGTCTGATGGTAGGATTTGACGGAACCGAACTCAACCGGGACCTCAAATTTCTTATTAAGACTTTAAAGGTGGGCGGAATCATCCTTTTTGCAAGAAACCTTATAAATCCCGGCCAGATCAAACGCCTGTGCTCATCCATTCAGGAATACGCCCGCTCCTGCGGCCAGCCGCCGCTTTTTATCTCTATTGACCAGGAAGGCGGAAAAGTAGCCAGACTCAAAGAACCGTTCACTCAGTTCCCGGGCAATCCCGAAATGAAAGGCCCTGAAGATGCGATTCACTTTGCCCGAGTCACTGCGGCAGAACTCACAGAAATCGGAGTCAACATGAACCTTGCGCCCGTATTGGATGTTACCCCCGAAGGCATAAACAGTGTCCAGGCAAGCCGTGTGTTCGGCCATGATCCCTTGTGGGTATCTGAATTGGGAACCGTGGTTATCGACCATCTTCAGGCAAACAATATTATGGCGGTGGCAAAACATTTCCCGGGAATCGGCCGCATCATACTCGACCCACATCACGAAATATCCGACCTGGATATTGATGCTGATGCCATGCAAACCACCGATCTGCTTCCGTTTAAAGCCGCCATAGAGAATAACGTGGCCGGAATCATGCTTTCTCACATTCGTTATCCAAAGATGGATGCCAGGTGGCCCGCAAGCCTGTCGACGACCATCGCCAATGATCTTCTTCGCAGACAAATGGGTTATTGCGGCGTCATCATGACCGACGATCTGGACATGGGCGCCATTAAAAAACATTATGATATCAAAACCGTTCTCCGGCAAATACTTTCAGCAGATATAGACATAGCCCTGATCTGCCACAAAGGCCCGGATATTAAGAATGCTTTTGAAGAAATCTTAGACGCTCAAAACCGATCTCAATCGATCAAGGCCAAAGGAATGAAATCTTTGGAACGAATCATGAATCTGAAATCAAAATATTTTGGAACTTAGGGTTCACGAAAAAATAAGTTATAGAATTTCCGAGACGTTTAATTAAAAGCTGACCAGCTCTTTGCTGTAAAGGAATGCTCCGTCCCGCTCAACATAATCATCACCCCTGCGCTCAAGAATCCAGCCGCTGGCGTTTTTACCCCCAAAGGGAAGCCGTAGCGGCGTAAATGTAAAATCCGGATTGTCATGCACCATTCCAAAATTTGAATGGAAAAGCGATTTGATATGCTCTGACGGCAAACCGAAAAAAGCCAGAAGAAAGCCGTAGCGGGTCTGAACCAGTTCCGATACCGCTTTATAGGAGTCATCAAAAGGTTTTAAAAGGAGAAACGGGCCGAAGAGCTCAAGGTCCGGTATACGGGTGCCTTGTGTTTCAAGTATCAATGGATAGACCATTTCTCCGTTGATGGACCCGGAGATGAGACGTGCCGGTCGACAATTTTCGAGCGCATTTTCAAGAATCTTACGGGTTCTTTCCACCTTAATCGGTCCGATGTCGGTAGCCGGATCAAAAGGATCTCCCACCTTCATGCTTTTGACATGACCGAGTATATCTTCACGAACGGTTTCATAGAGACTGCTGTGGATATATACCTTTTTCAGGGTGGTGCAGTACTGGCCGCCGTTAATAAATGCCCGTCGTGCAATGAAACCGGCAGCTGCATGAACATCTGCATCTTCAAACACAATGGCCGACGGCATGCCTCCAGGTCCGGCAAAAAAGAGTTTATCAAAAGACCTGTGTTGCTTTCGATAGATCTCCCCGACAGCAGAAGCACCTGAAATAAATAGGACCCGGATATCCTTGTCTTTAACACAGCGTTTGCCGAATTCACGATTGTCCAGACCGATCACCGGATCGATCGACTCGAAAGATTTGCAAATCTCACCCAAAAGCGCAGCAGTTCGAGGCGTCTGGGAAGAGACGCCAAACCGCAGGCGATTGCCTGTCAGCAGAGCCGAACCGCCCAGACGGGCCAGTACCACCGCCGGGGCGTCGTATGCAAATATGGTTGCAACAGTGCCATACGGTCGTCCATTGGCAACCCAGGGAATTTCTTCTTTCATGGTCCGCAAATAGTCGACCGACAAATCAACCTCAATACCGGTGATTTTTACGGGAAATCCGGCATCTATCGCTGCGGTTTCCTGAAGGTCTGATCGTTGACGTTCAATCGCATCCGCCAGACGCTCGATTTCTTCCAGTCTTGCTTTAAATTCTTCGTTCTGAGTCATGGATTTCTCCCTTAAAAGTCTATACGCAGACATAATAATTTCTTTGGTTTCAACCCGTTATTGTCCTTGACATACTACATTGGTTTCCGCATAATATCTCCATAAATTTTACTATTGCATCTTCTGTAATTTATGTATTGTTATTGCAGAACATGTCAACACAGAATATTTTCTGTAATAGCATCTTATATCACAAATTACAGAATTTTTTCTGGTCAATTAAATTGTTAAGCATTTTTTGTCAGTTTTTTAAAGGAAACTCCTAATCCTAATGAAAGAGACAGAACTCATACGTTATTTAGCTAACTTGATAATGGTTGCTATGGCTGACGGATTTGTCAGTAAAGAAGAAAAAACAGCCATAAAGCGAATATACAAAGAAATAAATGCTAAGAAAACTGATTTTGAAGAATCAAAAAGGCTCACCGAAAAAGCTGACTATCAAGTCACACCCGTGGGAAGATACTCAGAGCGAATACGCAACTTAGAAGATATGATCTTTGTCGCTTTGTCCGATAGTCATCTTTCTGATTCAGAAAAAAAGGTGATTCTTCCCTTTGCCAAGGCAATAGGAGCAAAACAAGAACAAATCAATACTATTCTTTCTGAATCAATCACTCGTTTTCGAACTTATAACTCTACAATTATCTGTCCTAGCTGTGGTCATGAAATACCGTCTGATTGGAAGTTCTGCGCAGAATGCGGCGCAAGCATTCAAGGTACAACCGAGGCTTCTTCTACAAGTTCGACTTCAAGTAAGGATGAGATTCCCGGCGATTCACCTGAAGAAAAGGGAACAAAGTTTGAAAAATATATTCTGCATAAATTTAATTTGAAATATTGCAGAGTTAAAGAGTGGAGAGGAGATAAGTTTGCCAACGGAATATATGCCGAATCTACGAAATATCCAGATATAGAGATTGAGTTCAGTTTAAAAGATACTAAAAAATTATTTGCAGTTGAGTGTAAGTGGAGAAAGGGTTATTTTCAAGATGGTATTCAATGGGCCAGAAAGGAACAGATATTCATTTATAAACGCTATTCAGAGGAAAATAATATACCGGTTTTTGTTGTGATAGGTGTAGGAAGATATCCTGACAATCCTAAAGATGTGTTTGTTATTCCCTTGGATGATCTAATAGAACCTTTTCTAACATTAGATTTTTTAGCCCAATATAAAAGGTTAGATAAAGACAAATATTTTTTCTTTGATCTGGGGAAATGTGTTTTGAGGTGACCCAATGCAAAAAAGAGGGCCAGGTCTTCACTCTTCACTTAAGAAAAGAGCCTATCGGTGGAATGGGGTCAAGTATAGACCCTTGGGGATAAACGGTAAGAGTAGAATGTAGAAATGACCCTATTATCAAGGAGTTTCGAGGTTTAAAAAATGTGACAAAAAAAATTAATAACCAAACAGGAAAAATACAAGACAGTATTAATAAGGGTCAAAGGCAGACTTGACCCCATTTCTTAGTGAAGGAATTGATAGGTTAGCCCTAAATTACCCTGACGTTTCATTTATTTCGTTTGCAGATAGCCTTTTATTGAAAAGCAATTGGTCTGTTGGAACATTTGATTCAAATGTTAATTATACTTACGAACCTGAAGTTTTTATTACTTTAGCCAACAAGATCTGTGAAATTTATAAATCTTGTTTAGGTCTGCCAACTTATGCAGTAATAACTCAAGGTAACAACGCATATTTTGATGACCCTCTCTTGCATATATCTGAGTCAAAAAATCACATATCTCTAAATAGTTTGGGAGTGCCATTTGCCCAGCTAATGGATATTGAACATACAGCGAGAAAAAATATCAGGGATAAGACTCATCAGCCTGCTGAGATATATATGGATTCACAGTACTATAATTCGCTCAAGTTTAAATTCTCATTTGCAAAACAAGAACAGCCTAAGGCTAAATACGAAACAAAAATGGTTAGTCAATCATGTTTTTATTATTACAATTCGATTGATAATTTATTGAGTGAACTAGAAAATTAATGCTAATCGGGTAGCCGGGGGTTTTTCTCCCCCAGCCCCCACAACACGCAGCATGCGGGTCCGCACTGCGCGTTTCACTTAAATTGCCGGACCGTAGTCGGGTAATGAATGTTTACCCACAGTTCTTTGACAAATAGCAGACCTTGATCTTTGAGCCATTGATTTGTCATACCGGTTTGCGTAGCTAACGTCCGGGCACATTTCCAAGGGCCTTTACGAGAAAAGCT
>JAUWLP010000121.1 GCA_030613575.1 Desulfobacteraceae bacterium | reverse complement strand
TGTTTGGTCTTAAACATGCCATTTTGGGTGCAAAATTGTAAGTCTAACTAAGGAGCTTAAAATCTTAGCATTATCATTAAGGCACCACATGCTGAGCTATTTTACAAGAAGAGAGATCTTAAAAAAGATTACCAATTATCTTATGGCATTTTTTTTATGCCTTTTTTCTCTATCAGGAAGGCCATAGCCAGAAAGGTAGATGGCACGACTGGGAAGGAGCACCAGATGAACCTACCCAAACCCATATTAAAAGGAGAGGTCTCTGTCGAGGAGGCCATTAAACATCGTAGAACCATTCGGTCATATCTATCAAAGCCTTTAACCCTGGAACAGCTCTCACAGATTTTCTGGGCTGCACAGGGTATCACCGAGGATAGGGGCTACAAACGGTCGGCCCCGTCTGGTGGGGCTTTATACCCTATGGATATCTATGCGGTAGTGGGTGATAATGGCGTGAAAGGACTAAAGGCGGGTATCTATCATTATGATCCTCATAAACATGCTGCATTGTTGATCACAGAAGGGGACTTCAGAGAGGATGTGGCCAGGACGGCGCTCTCACAGATGTGGATGGCCAGAGCACCCCTAAACCTGGTAATCACTTCAGAATATGGCCGGATTACGAGTAAGTATGGTACCAGGGGAGAAAGGTATGCTATGATCGAGGCCGGTCATGTAGGGCAAAATATCTTTCTCCAGGCGGAGGCCCTTGGTCTGAGAGCCGGGATCGTGGGTGCTTTTCACGACAATGATGTGATCCGGGTCATGAAAATCAAAAGATCCCATGAACCCCTGCTCATCTTGCCTGTGGGATATGGGGCGTAAAGCCCTGGGGTGAATGGTGTCAAACCTTGGGGAATGGGAGTCGGGCCATATCATCTTATTGATATTACAACTAAAACGATTAAATTGTGCCTCAAATATGGCTGATTCTTACGCAACTGGGGGTTATATTTTAGGAGTGAAATGAAATTTCCGGTCATTTTTGGGTTGCATCGGACAATTGATTTTCGTTCACCGAGACTTCAAGAACCATTTTGTCTTCCGAGCCGAAGTGTCTGCAAAGCGTTTCGAAAATCTCAGCGCCATGCTTGATGAAATAGCAATTCTTAAAGACGCTGGGATCAACCATACCCTCGGATGTCAGATGAGTGAGCAAGTCTTGAAGCGGGTTGTAAAATTCTCCCAGGAAAATTTGGGGTTTGTAGTAACCAATACCAAGTTTCTTCTTTACAAAGGTAATGGCATTTTCAAGGTTGGTGCCTACTCCGCCCTTGAAATAAATGTCGGCCTCGGTGGTTTCAGATAAAATCTCCTGCCTTTCCAGTAAATCATTTCGGCCCAAATAGGCTGCAAAATCCACGTGGGTATCAATGTCTACCCCTGGAATCTTCCAATATACGGCCCCACAGAGCATTCCGAGAGAAGCCGTGGTTTCGGATACAAACGACATGATACTTCCGGCGCTGCCGCCGGTAAGGATACCGCAGATGCCCCCGTGGAAATCCTTGAATGACTTAATGCTGTCTACGATTTCTTTCTGAGTGTCGGCATCCACTTCCCCTGCTGTTCCGTAAATCGCGGCCAGCTTCCTTGAACTGAAGGCTTCATTGAATGAGGGTATAACCGAAGACCTCATAAAGAACTGCTTGTATAAGACTAGATCGCCTTGCAGAGGACTCTTCCAGTGAATCTCCACACCCATATCCTGAAGAGTATTCATAAAGACAAGGTGTTCTGACCTGAAAAAGTATTCTTCTTCAGGGGCCCTTCTGAACGTCAGATCGCTGAGGAGGCCAAGATCAGCAGCTACAATGAGATAAGATGCAAGACGTCGGTTAGGGAAATCTTGCAGGATCAGCGCTGTATCAGGTTTCAGCTCATTTAGCAGTTGATCGTACCTTTTATTCAGCTTGATGAATCTTTGCCCTTCAGTTTTACTAATGGCCGCGATAGTTTTCTCATCTACGGACCGCTTTTCGTAAAGTTGCTCTAGGAGGGAGGAATTCAGGTCAATATAGAACTTCTTCTTGACGTTTTGTTGGAAGAAAGCTGGTTTGTAGACTTCGAAATGAGCCATCTCCTTGACAAAGTCTTTTTCTCCGCCGATAAGCTCAAGATATATGATCCCATTGGTGTGTCTGCTTCCCACCCTGGCATCAGCGTGTTCCGGATCTATAATGTAAATTTCGTTTTGCTGAGTAAAAAGGGTTGTATGGGATATGACTCCGCTTCCGGCAGGCACGATGACCTGGTCTACCTTTTTTTCCGGCTGGGCAAAATATAGATCTTCACGAGGGATATGTTTTTGAACGGCAGCCTTTAAATATTTAGGAGTCAGGACCTTGGGGTTGGGAAGATGCACAAAAGGCATTATCGGTACAGCCAGAATACCTTCCTCAAGCACCTTGGTTCCCTTTGGAACAATGATGATGCGATTTGAAATCAGGTTGATGAGTTCCTGTGCAGTGTATTTGAGTTTAGAATTTCTCAAATATATCTTGCCGACTTCAAGACCGGGTATCATCAACTTGTTAATGGTGAGATTTGCAGCGTATTCGGGAATATAGAACCAGAATCTCGCTTCATAAGAGATCTTGTTCCCTTGGAGTTTAAAGGCACTCAGCTTTTCCTGGTTAATTCCAAGCCTGGCCTTTGTGCTATGCAGGTCCGTTGTCAGGCAGTCATGATTGCGCGAGAAATACTGCATTTGTTCATCTTTAAGGTATGTAGCGACTTGGGCAATGACCTCGATTTCATCAGCATGAATGACATTTTCGATTTGACAATCGGGACTTTCATTAAGGGACATAATAGAACTCCAAGAAAATTTTCACCGGGCAGATTGCCCGGTTCAGTTTGTTGCTATCCAATTTCACAACACGATGATAATATTACGAAGCTCAACTTTTATCAATCTATTATCCTTGACAAATTTGTCGTTGCTCCTTTAACAGGTTTATTTTTTAGAAAAAATTGATGTGCTGAATGGTACCGTCCTTACTCCACTGGTCGAATTTGTGCCTGAGAAAACGCTTGAAATGAAAGCGGGCAGGCGGGAAAAGCAGCAGCAGTCCGGCTGCATCCGTAATAAAGCCGGGGGTAAGCAAGACAATGCCGGCTACGAAAATAAGCAGAGCGTCTACCATTTCTTCGGCAGGCGCAAGCCCCTGCTGCATGCTTTGTCTGATCCGCAGCATGGTTTGCAAGCCCTGCATGCGTGCCAGGGTGGCACCGACAAATCCGGTGATAATAATGATGGCCACCGTATTGAAGGCGCCCAAAAGGCCGCCCAGTTTGATAATCAAATAAATTTCGGCGACCGGGATAAGCGTGAATGCTAAAAACAGTTTGAAAAACATAAAAATTGCTCCTTTAGCGGTTTTGGAATTGTCTGAGTAATATGGATATCTTTTTTGTACCCGTCAAGGTTTAACCCCATTTTCGCCGGTATATCTCTCATCACATTGATATCATACAAGGTTTCATAGGTAAATCTCAAATATTTCGAGTTTTAATTAATCATGGGTAAACCCCCGGCTATGCCGGGGGACTCCCAGGAAATGGGGTCAAAGCTTGATTAAGTCACTTAATTGTTGAACTTTCTTCTTTAAATTTACATCCTCTCGGATGCGCTTGCGTGCTAGTGCTGCCCGCCTGCTTACAAACGAGTATGACAGTCCGAACAACTCTCCAATCTGCTGGTTGGTATAAAGACCAGAGTGCCACAGAAGATAAAGCATCAGGTCCCGGTTCATTTTATCTGCCTTGGAAATGCGCAATGACTCTCTGAAATGATCAATTCGGCAGTCGATTGCTTGTGCTAGCTTCGTCAGGGTCGCTTCAGCACCAACGGCCATTGCTAACTTCACTTGCTGGAGAAGTTCAGGCTGCGGAGATGTTTTTATAAATCGTTCCTTGAGCGCATCGGCAAAACTATTTGTCCCTAAAAATAACCCGTATCGCAAATCCTCAAACAAAGATCGCTCTTCACCGGCATACCTCTGAACCTTTCTTCGATACGACTGATGAGGATCTTTGGTGCTGTATTGCGACAAAATCAAACCCGTCTCGAGCCATTTCGGAGCTTTTTTCCTGTAGGCATACACCGGATAACTGCTCCAACGATAATCAGCCAACCGCAGGACAATTCCTGCTCGAAGCGGATTTCGATGAATGTAGCAGGAAAGCTGAGTCAGGTAAGCATCATTTTGAACGATGAAGCTTTTAAAACGGCCCTGAAATAAATGGCCTAAACGGTTGTTGCCCACATTGAATCGGCGCGTATAAGCGGTTCCAAACCACTGCATGGCTTTTGACAGATTGGCGTGATGGGTTTTCAACAAAAGATGATAATGATTGTCCATCAGGACATAGGCATAAATGTCGATGTCGTACCGGTCCGCCATTCCGCCAAGGGTGTCCAGAAAAAGATGACGATCAGCATCACTTAGAAAAATATCCTGCCCCTGATTACCTCGGGACAGAATGTGATACAGGGCACCTTCAAATTCAATCCGCCATGGTCTAGCCATGCCCCTTCGGCTAACATCTTAATTGCAAAATGTCAAATTAATACTTTAATCAATGTTTGACCCCATTCAGACCCCATTCAGATGGTCATTTTATCATCGATGTAGGTCGCACTTGGGATTAAAAAATCAAGAGTAAAGGCAGATTTCTTTTTATGAAGGGCATCATTAGTTTGCCCGAACGGAAGCTGAAGGATATGCTTTACAAGCAGGAATCCGGTAATACATACGCGACACCCCCCTTTTGACATTATTAATATTCCAGGTTATAAATATATCTTAACCAGATTAACAGTTCGGAAATTTTTCAAAACATAATAACATAACGATCAATTTAAGCTTTTTTTTCGAGGAGGATATGCAATGAAAGCCTTTACATATGACGACATCCTCCTGGTGCCGTCCTACAATCACTGGGAATCCCGAAAAGTAGTAGACATTTCCATGAAGTGCAAAAAGAACAAACTATCTCTTGAACTACCGTTGATGACCGCCAACATGGACACGATCACTGAGACGGATATGGCCAATTATATTGGAGCAAAGGGCGGCATAGGAGTTTTGCATCGTTATATGACGATAGAAAATAATGTGCGTATGTTTAAGGATTGCAGGTATCCGGTGTTTGTGTCGGTGGGCTGCGGGGCCAAAGACCTGAAACGGGCCGAAGCTTTGCGAGACGCCGGTGCGGGTTTATTTTGTATCGATGTCGCACATGCCCATGCTAAATATGTGGGACGAACCCTCAAAAATATTCGCATGATGCTCGGTGATGAAGCCTGCATTATGGCCGGAAATGTGGCGACTTACGCCGGTGCCGATCATCTTGCTTCCTGCGGAGCCGATATCGTAAAAGTCGGTATCGGCGGAGGTTCCATCTGCACAACAAGGATTAAGACCGGTTTCGGCGTACCCAATCTTACGGCAATAAAAAATTGCTCACGGGTGGATCGATCGATAGTAGCCGATGGCGGAATCCGGTATCCGGGAGACATCGTCAAAGCGCTGGCTTTCGGAGCAGATTTCGTCATGCTGGGGAGAATGCTGGCCGGAACCCGGCCGACCCCCGGCCCCGTGATTCGTAAGAAAGACGAAAATGGAAAAGAAGTAACGGTGAAAACATATCGGGGAATGGCCAGCAGCGTAGTTCAAGAAGAATACTATGGCGACATTGCCGAATGGAAAACCTCGGAAGGCGTTTCAGTTGAAATCCCCTACCGTGAAGACGAAGATAAGATTATCACTGACATCATCGGCGGATTGCGCTCAGGGCTGACTTACGGCGGCGCAGCCACTATTGCTGAGTTGCAGAGGAAATTGGATTACATCGAGATTACAACATCGGGCAGAACGGAAAGTTTCACGCATGGACTTCTGTAACAAAATTAGGATGGTCCTTTGCATATCATCACCTCCTGTTGTCACAAGCTGATAATTTAACGTCTCGGAATCCACTTTTTTCATGGGGCAGAAGCAGATCCCATTTCCCCATGAAATATCCGGGCTACGAGTTAAGTCTGGTGTCAAATCTTGACGGGCTGTTGCCCAAATCGAGATTTAGTTACAACCCCACCCTACGATGAAATTGATGAACTGTTGATATAACCTGTATTTTTTAACAGCAAATACGTATAAACGCCCAAATACGGAATAGGGGACGTTCGTGCAGAACGTGCACAAACTTGGAATGGCGAATGGGAGTTGGACCATATCATCTTATTGATATTACAACTAAAACGTTTCAATTTTGCCTCAAATATGGCCGTAGGTTCAAATACACCTATTTTTGGAACGTTAATCCTTAAATTTGCAACAGGTTCGCGTGGCCCAGCCCCCAATCGCCATCCAATGGAGTTACAAACTTATAAATTCAGATCTAAAGTGCCGCTTTGCGGGAGGCGTCACGGGTGAAGCTGCCGTAAAGAGATTGGAAAGAAGTGAATCTTTTCGAGGTATGATTGAGAAATTCAAGATATTCCATAATGAAGCATCTATTGTTGACAAAGATACTTCATGAAGCGTTTGGTGGACCTACTTTTAAGATAACCGATAGGGATTTAAAAATTCAAGATGGAAATAAAAAACATTCTATTCACGGGCCCTCCAAGATGCGGAAAATCGACCCTCATCCATAAAATCGTTCAAAAAATCAATATACCTGCAACAGGGTTTTTTACGCGAGAAATTCGGGAGAAGGGCAGGCGGGTGGGATTTTCCATCAACACATTGGATCAAAGGGAAGGTGTCCTGGCACATGAGCGAATTAAGAGCCGATGGCGGGTGGGCAAATACGGTGTAAACCTGTCGGATATCGACAGAATTGCTGTTCCTTCTATGATGCCCGCAACATTAGACAGACTGGTAGTGATTGATGAAATCGGTAAGATGGAATGTTTTTCGAAGCTTTTCAAGAAGACCCTTGAAGGGGTTCTCGATTCTGATCTCCCGGTGATCGCATCTATTGCCATGAAAGGGGATCGGTTTATACAAAACATAAAAAAACGGTCGGACGTTCAGCTAATAAAAGTGACGCCGCAAAATCGGGATGAATTGGAGAATATGTATTTGAAATTCAACAAGTAAAACCCATTACGCTTTTTTAATTTGACTCCGGAATTTGATAAGTTTAAATATGGGCCATGAAGCTTGAACTTAACCTGAGGAAGCACTGCGTCGAAACCGAGCTAAAACGGCTTTGTAACCGGAGCCTGTCAGAATATTTTAAACAGGGCAGCAATCAGAAACAACTTGAAAAAATAATAGATGTTTTAAAAACGGTTCTTGAGAATTCTAACTTTAGCAAGTTAAGGTGCACATATCCCGAACTGGCCGGAAAGAGTGAAGCGAACATTGTACTGGCGGCCGATTCACAGAATCACGTTGTAATTTTAATAAATGGGCTGGAAATAAATCCTCTGGAAAAGGCTTAAGCAAATCCGGAAAAACCAAAAAAAGAATGAATATCCATGATCATTGACGCCCATGTGCATTGCGGAATTCAGGACAAGTTTCCACCGCAATCCTATGATGACTATTTTTCAGTTATTAGCGGCAGCGGAATAATGGAGGCCGTGATGTTTCCGCCGGTTATGGAAGTATATGACCGGTATGATCCAGATTTTACCGATACCGCCCAATGGAAAAACCGGCGAAAAGCCGCCAATGAATACCTCCTTAACATCGGGACAACCGATTTGCCGGTTATTCCTTATTTTTTCATCTGGAACGATTTTGCTGTTGACCAACTCACATCACAACACAAAGGGATAAAATGGCACCGGCATTCAGATGAACCGGTTTATCATTACGACAGTCCAAGATGCCGACAGGCTGTTGATGAGATCAGAAGCAGGAATATGCCGGTGGTGTTTGAGGAAGAATTTGATAATACCGTTCGATTTATAGAACAGATTGCCAAAAACGTTAGGGTAATTATTCCTCATATGGGCATGTTAAACGGGGGATACGGAGCCATAAAAAGACATGGGTTGTGGGCACGGCCCAATGTATATGCGGATACGGCACTGGCTTCTGTTTACGAAATAACAGATTATATCAATGAATATGGTATTGACAGAATCATTTTTGGTTCTGACTTTCCGTTTGGAGATCCAAAGCGAGAGCTGCAAAAAATTATGCATCTTCAGATTCCTCAGGAACAAAAGGAAATCATTTGCGGATTGAATATTCAACA
>JAUWLP010000158.1 GCA_030613575.1 Desulfobacteraceae bacterium | reverse complement strand
GTTTTCAAGTGGAGAACTGAAACAACAGCTTGATTTAATAAACATTATAGGGAAAATAAAATTAAAGGTTATTAAACAGACAAAATGATAGAACTTAAAGATCTGACCAAAAAATACGGTAATCTGGTGGCTGTGGACAATATGAATCTTACAATCCCAACAGGTGAAATATTCGGCTTTATCGGTCCAAACGGCGCAGGAAAAACACCCACGATAAATATGATTGGAGGAATCCTTGCACCGACATCAGGTACAGTGATGATCTGTGGTGTAAATATGGAAACGTACCCGGAAAAAGCTAAAAGTAAAATAGGCTTTATTCCTGAAAGACCGTATCTTTACGAAAAACTTACAGGCATGGAGTTTCTTAAGTTTATCGCCGACTTGTACGGGATGGGTGAGGATATCTTTTTAATAAAATCTCGAGAAAAGCTGGAAATGTTTTTCCTTGCCGACTGGTCTGATGATCTTATTGAGTCGTATTCTCACGGAATGAAGCAAAGGCTTGTAATGGCCGCAGCCCTGGTTCATGATCCTGAAGTTATCATCGTGGATGAACCCATGGTTGGTCTTGATCCTTTGGCGATCAAGATGGTTAAGAATCTTTTTCAACATCTTGCAAAAGAAGGCGTAACTATTTTCATGTCGACCCATACCCTGAAGGTGGCCGAAGATATATGTGATCGTATCGGTATAATCCATAAGGGATCACTGATTGCTACAGGCACTCCTGAAGATTTAAAACGCAATGTCAATGAAATAGATGCGGATCTTGAGCAGGTATTCATTAGATTAACAGAAGAATGAAAGATATCATCACACTTTTAAAGCCGAGAATTTACTCTTTTAAAGGCAAGGGCTTTTCAAAAAACAACAAGGGTGGTTTATTTAAGCTTTTGTTGTTTGGGACGATCGGACTGCTCTTCTGGGGCGGCATATTTGCTGTCTCACTGCGCGTTCTTTGTTATTTCAAGGAGATAGCGGAATTGGGGGATATCCTTGCCCACAAGCTGCTTTCCATGGTGCTTCTTACTTTTCTTTTCCTCCTTGTTTTCAGCAGCATCCTAACATCACTATCCAAGCTGTACCTTAGCAGAGACCTGTCCCTTGTGCACTCCATGCCGGTTCCAAGTTACAAGGTTTTTATTGCAAGGTGGATAGAAAGCACCGTAGACAGTTCGTGGATGGTCATTGTATATACCCTTCCAGTCTTTATTTCATACGGCATTGTTTATCAGACCGGCCTCCTTTTTTATATTAATATTGTAATGACACTTTTATCCCTTTCGATTATTGCATCAGGTATAAGCTCCGTTCTGGTTATAACCGCTGTGAATTTTTTACCGGCAAACCGTATAAGAAGCATATTTATATTCTTTGGCCTTTGTTTTTTTCTGGTACTGTTTTTTGCTTTTCGATTTTTACGTCCGGAACGTTTGGTTGATCCCGAAACTTTTGGAACCGCCCTTGTTTATCTTAAGGCCTTAAAGACTCCGGCGCCGCCGTATCTTCCCAGCACATGGGCATTTGACAGCATGAAGGCCTTACTTTATGGTAATATCACAGAAGGGATGTTTCATATTGCGCTTTCATGGAGTTTCTCCGGAGTAATGGTATTTATGGTTATAATTATTGCAGAAGCCATTTATTTTAAAGGGCTTTCAAAGACAAGAACAGCGCAGGTTCGGTTGTTTAACTATAGATCGTCCAATAGACTTTTCTTAAAATTCTTGTCGCGGCCGGTCAGGGCATTTACAGTAAAGGAGGTAAGAACTTTTTTTCGGGATCAGACTCAATGGTCACAGCTATTTCTTATTGCAGCCCTTGTTGTCATCTATGTTTACAATTTCAATGTTCTCCCCATTGAAAAAGCTCCCATAAAGACCGTATATTTCCAGAATCTTCTCTCCTTTCTGAATATGGGCCTTGCAGGCTTTGTACTTACCGCTATTACAGCCCGTTTCGCTTATCCTGCCGTCAGTACTGAAAAGGAGGCATTCTGGCTGGTAAAATCGGTTCCAATACCACTTAAGAACTATCTTTGGATAAAGTTTATTATCTATTATTTACCACTGTTGATTTTAACCGAAATCCTGATAGTCGCAACCAACATTCTGCTTAAGGTTACTCCCTTTATGATGGGACTTTCCATAACCAACATATTTTTTATGGTTCCCGGTGTTGTTGCCATGGGGATAGGCTTGGGCGCGGCGTACCCGGATTTTAAATCAGAAAACCCGGCTCAAACCGTCACTAGTTTCGGCGGGCTTCTCTTTATGATGGTGTGTGCAGGATATATAGGTGCCGTAATTGTCATTGAGGCAGGCCCTGTTTACAACCTTTTTATGGCCGGAATAAAAGAAACGGGTTTAAGTGTTTTTGAGTGGATATGGACAATTGGATCCTTTGCCATAGTTTTTATAATTAACATTCTTGCAATAGTGCTTCCTATGAGATTCGGGGAAAGGAAGCTGTCAAAGGTGTTGATCTAAATTGATCAATATACGAAATCTTCAGAAGTAATATTGTCAAAAAAGAATTATGTCTTATTATATTGAAGGTTCGAAAAATCAAATAACAAAACACAAATCATTTACCCTGTTAAATAATGCTTCGCATTAAATCTACGATTTATTTAACAGGGCAGGCAAATCTCAATGACCAAAAAAACAAATGATTTACCCTGTTAAATAATGCTTTGCATTAAATCTACGATTTATTTAACAGGGCATGCCCCGGTTAAATATGTTTCACTGTTACTACCGTAAATTTAACAGGGCAGGCAATTGACTTCAGAGCTTATTTGGTATTTCTTTGGAATTTGGAGCTTGTAGTTTGGGATTTATTTGAGATTTGATGCTTGTGATTTGTTATTTCCGGCTTGTCCGGATTAGGTTTTAGGTAATTATTTAGAATTGTACCTGCCAGTTAACAACTTTACGAGGTGTGTACTTATAACAGGAGAAAAAAATGGCTGAAATTGACAAGGATGATCTTATCAGCATAATTGAAGAAGATGAGAAGGATGCAAAATTTCCCGAAATTCTTCCTTTATTGTCTGTAAGGGATGTTGTGATTTTTAATGACATGCTTCTCCCACTTTTTGTCGGACGCAAAAAATCGGTTCGCGCTGTGGAAGAAGCAGTGTCAAAAGACGGTATTTTGTTAATCGTAACGCAAAAGGATCCAGGTGTTGAGAACCCAAAACCGGATCAAATTTTTAGCGTCGGAACTGTGAGCCGGATTTTGAGAATTCTGAAACTTCCGGATGGTAGTATTAAAGCTCTTGTTCAGGGTATTGCCAAGGCAAGGATTGTTAAATACGTCTTAAAAAGATCTTTATATCGTGTAAAAATTGAAAATATTGTGGAACCCCCGATTAAGAAAACCAGTCTGAAAATTGAAGCCCTGATGCGGAATATACGGGAGCAATCCGAAAAGATTTTGGCTTTGCGTGGTGAGATGACCAGTGATGTCAGCGCTGTTTTAGAAAGTATCGAAGGTCCGGGAAAGCTTGCTGACCTTGTGGCATCAAATCTCAGATTGAAAATTGATGAATCCCAGATGTTGCTTGAACTGATCGATCCTGTTAAGCGACTCAGGAAGGTAAACGACTTGCTTACACGGGAAGTGGAGCTATCATCTATGCAGGCTAAGATCCAGTCTGATGTAAGGGATGAAATTTCGAAAAATCAGCGAGACTACTTTTTAAGAGAACAAGTAAGGGCAATTCATAGGGAACTCGGTGAGAGCGATGACAAAGTACAGGAAATAAAGGATTACCAAAAAAAGATAAAAAGCGCCAAGATGTCAAAAGAAGCTAATAAAGAAGCTTTAAGGCAGTTGAAACGCTTGGAACAGATGCACCCTGATTCTGCCGAATCTTCGGTTGTGAGAACGTATTTGGACTGGATGGTCGATATGCCCTGGAGTAAAACGACCAAAGATGTAATCGATATCAAGCAGGCCAAAAAGGTTCTCGATAAGGACCATTTTGCGTTGGACAAGGTAAAAGATCGCATATTGGAATATTTAAGCGTACGCAAAATTAATCCCAAAATGAAAGGCCCGATTCTCTGTTTTGTGGGACCGCCTGGGGTGGGAAAGACTTCCCTGGGGCAGGCCATAGCAAGGGCAATGAAACGTAAATTTATCCGTATCTCTCTGGGCGGCATTCGTGATGAAGCTGAAATCAGAGGCCACCGCCGAACCTATATCGGCGCTTTGCCCGGACGCATATTACAGGGTTTAAAACAGTGTGGTACAAACAATCCTGTTTTCATGATGGACGAGATTGACAAGCTCGGCTCTGATTTTCGCGGAGATCCTTCATCCGCTCTTTTAGAGGCCCTTGATCCTGAGCAAAACTTAGCTTTCAGTGATCATTACCTTAATTTGTCTTTTGACCTTTCCAAGGTTATGTTTATTCTTACGGCAAACCTGACCGACACCATTCCGTCAGCGCTTCTTGACAGGATGGAGGTTATTACACTTCCCGGATATACGGAAGAAGAAAAAAAGACGATTGCTCAAAGGCACCTTATTCCGCGTCAGATAAAAGAGAACGGTTTAAGGGCTAGAAATATGTCAATAAGCCCGGGTGCATTGCATCAGATCATAAAAGAATACACTTACGAAGCCGGTTTAAGGAACCTTGAACGTGAAATAGGGGCTCTTTTCCGCAAGGTGGCGCGTAAAATTGCTGAAGGAAATAAAGGACATTTTCGTATCACAAAAAACAACCTGCAACAATACCTGGGAGTTGCGAAATATTACCCTGAAATGGATCAGGAGAAGAGTCAGGTCGGTTTATCCACAGGCCTGGCCTGGACCCAGACCGGTGGCGATGTTCTGTATGTAGAAGCGTCTTTAATAGGCGGTAAGGGAGAGCTACTCATAACCGGTCAAATCGGAGATGTTATGCAGGAGTCCGCCCGGGCGGCCCTTAGTTATGCCCGGGCAAACCTTTCTCTGTTGGGTGTTAAGAAAAATGTTTTTGAAAATAAGGATGTCCATATTCATGTTCCGGCAGGTGCAATACCCAAAGACGGGCCTTCTGCCGGTATCGCAATAGCTACAGCACTTATTTCTGTTTTATTAAACAAACCGGTAAACAAAGATGTAGCAATGACAGGTGAAATCACTCTCAGGGGGAGGGTTCTTCCTATAGGGGGTTTAAAGGAAAAAGCACTGGGCGCTTTAAGGGGCGGGATTCGTACAATTATTATTCCCGAGAAGAACAAAAAAGATTTAGTAGAGATTCCGTCGCACATAAAGCGTAAAATTAAGTTCATTCCTGTAAAAAACATGGATAGAGTTCTTTCCCTTGCCATTGAAGGAAATGTTATGGGGAATGGGTGATATGAAGATACTTGCCGTTGATACGGCTACAAAGAGCTGTAGCGTTGCCGTGGTCGAAAAAAGATCCTTGTTGGCAGAAATGACGACAGTCAGGAAGCAGACCCATTCCAGGCATTTAATGGAGATGATAGAAAGAGTCATCGGTTTGTCAGGTCTGGCCCTCTCGGAACTGGATGGCTTTGCCGTTACAAGTGGACCTGGAACTTTTACCGGTATGCGCATTGGAATAAGTTCGGTCAAGGGTCTTGCAACGGCATCGGGAAAACCTGTTGTGGGTGTTTCAAGCCTTGATGCGCTTGCCATGCAGGCATCTTTTTTCCCATATCTTATATGCCCGTTTATAGATGCGAGCAGAGGAGAGGTCTACTTTTCACGATACAAGTTTCGAAACGGCCATTTAAAAAAAGAAGCCGATGAGCAAGTTTCTCCCCCTGAAAAAGCCGTATTTGATCTTAATGAAACATGCTTATTTATAGGCGATGGTGCTTTGCTTTATCAAAAGACGATATTAAATAAAATGGGCAAATCAGCTTTTTTTGCATCTTCTTTTCAAAATACGCTTAGGGCTTCAACTGTAGCGTATCTTAGCATGGATAGATTTAAAAATGACGATACGGATGATGTCGGCATATTTGTGCCGCATTATATCAGAAGATCCGATGCAGAGCTAAATTTGACGGTCTCGTAAAAAGTCCAACTTCTGCGTTGTGCTGCATTTCGTAATCATTCAACGTACGATAAGTACGCCTCATGATTACAAAATTTGCACGCCTTGAATTTGAACTTTTTACGAAACCGTCTAAATCGGACTTTT
>JAUWLP010000048.1 GCA_030613575.1 Desulfobacteraceae bacterium | reverse complement strand
TAAAATCATTAAAACGGCTTACCACAAGTGCAAATTTTTTGCCCTCTGCCAGCAGGTTGGCTTCTAAAATTTTTGGCATTTACATTCCTCCCGGTTTAAATAAATAAAATCGTATCATTGCAGTCACTTTTCCGGCTTGTCCGGGT
Organism: Desulfobacteraceae bacterium; assembly: GCA_030613575.1. Taxonomy (GTDB): domain Bacteria; phylum Desulfobacterota; class Desulfobacteria; order Desulfobacterales; family UBA11574; genus S5133MH16. The sequence goes on along the minus strand of JAUWLP010000048.1, from coordinate 15,843 downwards.
TAGGGTATTGTATCAATATTTAACAGATGTCCCATCTTAAGTTTTTTGCACTCAAGATACCCGACATTATATTTATTGGGTTTTATTTCAATCTCTACCTGCTCTACAATACTGAGCCCATATCCTTCAAGACCGACCATTTTTTTGGGATTATTTGTAATAAGCTTCATCTTTTTAACCCCAAGTTCCACAAGAATCTGGGCGCCGATGCCGTAATTTCTCATATCCGGCTTGAATCCGAGTTCTACGTTTGCCTCGACCGTGTCAAGACCGTGATCCTGGAGTGCATATGCTTTTAGTTTGTTAACAAGGCCGATACCTCTCCCCTCCTGGCGAATATAAAGCAATACTCCGGACCCTTCCTTGTCGATCATTTCCATGGCCTTATACAGTTGTTCTCCACAGTCGCAGCGGAGTGAACCGAAAATATCTCCTGTCAGGCATTCCGAATGAACCCGAACAAGCACAGGCTTGTTGGAATCAATTTCGCCCTTCACCATGGCGATATGAAGTAAATCATCCACATCATTTTCAAAAACAATGGCTTTGAATTCTCCGGCAATTGAAGTGGGGACAACCGTTTCCACTGCTCTTTTCACAAATGATTCGGTGCGCATTCGGTATTCAATGAGATCGGCGATGGCACATATTTTTATATCATGTTTTTTGCTGAAATTTTCCAGAGCCGGCATTCTGGCCATGGTACCGTCTTCATCCATGATTTCACAAATTACGCCGGCAGGTTTTAAGCCGGCAAGGCGTGCCAGATCTATAGATCCTTCAGTCTGGCCGGAACGCACCATCACGCCGCCTTCTTTGCCCCTCAAGGGGAATACATGTCCGGGCCGGACAAGATCACCCGGTTTGGCATCGTCTGCCACAGCCGTAAGGATTGTAGTGGCACGGTCAGCAGCAGAAATACCGGTTGTTACGCCGCATCGAGCTTCGATGGATACTGTAAAACCGGTCTGAAACTGTGATGTGTTGTTATCGACCATCAGCGGAAGATTCAGAGAATCTATTTTCTCTCCGGTCATGGAGAAGCAGATAAGTCCCCGACCGTATTTTGCCATGAAATTAATGGATTCAGGTGTAACCGCTTCGGCAGCCATTGTAAGGTCGCCCTCATTTTCTCGGTCTTCATCATCAACGAGAATGACCATACGTCCGGCCCTTATTTCTTTAATAGCATCTTCAATGGTTATAAGTGGCATTATGAATTATTTTCTCCTCTCAATAAAACCACGGATGAACACAAATAAACACGAATTTAAAAAAAATAGCATACCACAATTTCAGGTATTTTTTACATGTCCATTTGTGTGCATTAGCGTCCATTTGCGGTTAAATAAAACCACGGATGAACACTGGATGATAGGTAATGGATTCAGATGAAACCGGTTTTGGCCAGAAATTGCATATCTATAGACCGGCCGGTTTTATCTTCTTTATCACTGTGTTGTATTTCTGTAACAAAGCGTTCAACATACTTTCCGATCATGTCTGTTTCAATGTTGACTGGATCTCCTACCCTGTTAAGTCCCATGGTTGTCAGTTTTGCAGTATGCGGAATTATACTTACGTCAAAACCGCCGCGATCACAGGTATTGATCGTAAGACTGATGCCATCCACTGCAACCGAACCTTTTTTTATTATGTAACGTGAAATCGATTCGGGCACTGTGATACTAACAATGATGGCATTGCCTTTGTTTTGTCTCTGTTTTATGGTTCCTGTGCCATCGATATGTCCCGAAACAAGATGACCGTCTATGCGGCCGGAAAGTTGAAGAGCACGCTCAAGGTTCACACGATCTCCGATCTTTGCCCTGCCAAAGGCTGTCCCTGCAAGAGTTTCGGGTGACACATCAACTTGAAAACGTTTGCCATGGATCTTAACCACAGTCAAACAGACGCCGCTAATTGAAATACTGTCTCCGATCTCGGTCTGCTCAAGAACAAAATCCGTATTAAAAGCAAAACGTTTCCCCTGGCCTTGAGGAAAAATCTCAATAATCGTTCCCAGACCTTCTATGATTCCTGTAAACATTACCTATACTTTGTTAAGGGCTCACTTTAGATCACTTCAAACTTTAGTCACTTCGCCAGTTTGTCAGGATTGGGTTAGATCACTTGTCAATATACCCTTGGATCATGACATCGTTGCCGAATCGTCTGACATTAATGTCTTTAACCGGTATGCAACTTTCCATCAAATCCGCACCCTGTCCTTTACAGACAGGTACACCATCATCTCCGCCAAGAATTTTGGGGGCGAAGAAAAAGAAAATCTTTTCAACGATTCCGGCTGACAGGGCTGATGCAATAACCCGGCTGCCTCCTTCTATAAGAAGACTGGTTATACCTAATGCCCCTAAGCGGTCCATGAGTATATCAAGATCGATCAGACCGTCCTTGACAGGTGACTCAATAACCTTTGCTCCCTGCTGTTCTATTCTGGCTTTTTTGTCCTCTGAAACCGAACGGCCGGTTATAATGATTGTATCAGAATCAGAATCGAGCCGCAACAGCTTAGCTTCTTCAAAAATTTTAAACTTGGTATCAAGAACAATCCTTACCGGATCAAGGCCCTTTAGGCCTCCAGGACTGTTTGTCAGCCGGGTTGTTAGACTGGGGTCATCTTTTTCAACAGTATTAATGCCTACCATAATAGCGTCCACAGTATGCCGAAGCCGGTGGACAAATTCTCTGGCTTCTTCACCTGTAACCCACCTGGAATCACCCGTTCTTGTTGCAATCCTCCCGTCCAAAGTGGCCGCACATTTGATGATGGTGAATGGACGATTTGTCTTAACGTATTTTATAAAAATTTCATTAAGTCTTTTTGCCAGGTCTTCACAAACACCCGTTTTGATTTCGATTCCCCGGCGTTTTAAATAATCTATACCCCCTCCCTTAACCTCTGGGTTCGGGTCATGCATAGCAGCAACGACCCGTCTGATGCCGGCTGCAAGTATCTTTTCGGTACAGGGAGGTGTTCGTTCAGTATGATTGCAAGGCTCAAGGGTGACATAAAGGGTTGCTCCTTGTGCTAAAGCTCCGGCATCATCGATGGCATTGACTTCGGCATGAGCTTCACCTGCAGCCTTATGATATCCTTTTCCTACGACCCTGCCGTTTTTAACAATTACGGCACCGACCATCGGGTTGGGAGAAGTAAAGCCCTCTCCCTTTTTTGCAAGGTCAAGTGCCATTTTCATGAAATATTCGTCGTCCATTATCTCCCGGCTATTCGGGTTTATGTCCGCTCAAAAGGTTTTTTAGTTCAGAAACAAAATCGTTTACATCTTTGAATTCTCTATACACTGATGCAAACCTCACGTATGCAACATCATCTATTTCATGAAGTTTGGCTATGACCTTTTCACCAATTTTGTGGGAAGGTATCTCTTTTTCCCCGGTTTCTCTAAGATCACGTTCCAACTCATCAAGAAACTCTTCGATAATATTAATGCTTATGTTTCGCTTCTGACAGGCCTTTTGGATGCCTGAACGTAATTTTTCACGGGAAAAGGCCTCACGACGTCCATCCTTTTTGATGATCATAACAGGGATTTCTTCAATATGCTCGTAGGTTGTAAATCGTCTACTACATACAAGACATTCCCTGCGCCTGCGAATTACATCCCCATCCTTGCTCAATCTAGAGTCGATAACTTTGTTGTCATTTTCTCCACAAAATGGACATTTCATGAATCCCTCCCTCCTAAACTTAACCAGCATCAAATTTAATTAAGTCAATACCTGCCTCGGTAAACATCTCCTCAGACATGGAATCTGCATATCCGGAATGGTAGTAAATCTTCTTTATTCCGGCGTTGATTATCATTTTAGCACATATGGAACACGGCATGTTAGTACAAAAAAGAGTTGCATCCTTTATGGAAGCACCATGATAGGCGGCCTGAATAATAGCATTCTGCTCAGCATGTATGCCCCGGCACAGTTCATGTTTCTCGCCTGAGGGCACATTCAATTTTTCACGCAGGCACCCGGTTTCAATGCAGTGTTTAATGCCGGTCGGGGCACCGTTATAGCCGGTAGACAGAATTCTTTTATCCTTTACAATCAAAGCGCCTACGGCTCGTCTGAGACATGTAGAACGTTTGGCCACAAAAAACGTAATATCCATAAAATAGGTTTGCCATGAAGGGCGATTTCTTTTCTCAGACACTTTTTTATCCCGCCACTTTAGACCAATTACCATAAAGAGGAAAATCTTCACAAAGTTCGTGAACTTTTGTCTTTGTATTCATAACAAGATCGTCATTGTCGTAATTTTGGAGCACATCGACAATAAGCTCTGCGATTGTTTGCATCTGGGGCGCTTTCATACCTCTTGTGGTAACGGCAGGCGTTCCGATACGAATACCACTGGTTACGGATGGGCTGAGCTTTTCAAACGGTATGGAGTTCTTGTTGACTGTAATTCCGGCACGGCCCAGTGCGTCTTCGGCATCTTTCCCTGTTATGTTAAGATTCCCTAAATCGACAATCATCATATGATTATCGGTGCCGCCTGAAACCAGTCTTATACCATGGTCCATCAGACGGTTTGCAAGAATCTTTGCATTTTCAACGATATTTTTCTGATAAACCGCAAACGAATCGCTCAATGCTTCCTTGAAAGCAACAGCTTTAGCAGCAATGACATGCATAAGCGGCCCCCCCTGAATTCCGGGGAATATTTCTCTATTCAATTTAGCGCTGTAGTCGGTTCTCGCCAGAATCAAGCCGCCGCGTGGGCCTCTCAATGTTTTGTGAGTTGTTGAAGTTGTAGCATCCGCAAAAGGTATGGGAGAAGGATGAAGCCCGGCTGCCACCAGCCCGGCTATGTGGGCCATATCCACCATCAAATAAGCTTTTACCGATTCGGCAATTTGGGCAAATGCTTCAAAATCTATGATACGAGGATAGGCACTCGCACCGGCAACAATCAGCTTTGGCCTGTGCTTTTCCACCAACAGCCCCAATTCTTTATAGTCGATGGTTTCGGTATCCCGGTTTACACCGTAGTGGAGAAAATTGTAAAACTTTCCTGAAAAATTGGCCGGACTTCCATGGGTAAGGTGTCCGCCATGGGATAGATTCATTCCAAGAACCGTGTCTCCCGGCTCTAACAGAGCAAAATATACCGCCATATTTGCCTGTGATCCAGAGTGTGGCTGAACATTGGCATAGGGAGCATTGAATAGTTTTTTGGCCCGATTTACGGCCAGTTTTTCAGCAATATCAACATATTCACACCCACCATAATAACGCTTATCAGGATAACCCTCAGCATATTTATTGGTGAAAATACTCCCCTGAACGGCCATAACCGCAGGACTGGCAATATTCTCCGATGCAATAAGCTCTAAGGTGTTTTTCTGCCTGTCGATCTCCATGTTGATTGCATTGGCAATCTCATGATCCACATTCTCAAGAAATTTTAAGTCCAAACATTATTCCCTTTTTAAAGATTGTGCTTTCAGATCCCGTTAAAGTGAACTAAGAAACTGTCATCGCGGTGTCTATCCGATCGAACTTTTCTAATCGACGTTGGTGCCGTCCGCCTTCAAACGGTGTTTCAAGCCAGGCTTTCACTATCTCCATGGCAAGTATATCTCCCACAACACGACCGCCTAAAACCAGTATATTCGAATTGTTATGGCGTCTGCTCATAATAGATGAAAAAAGATCTGTGCAAAGAGCCGCCCTGACATGAGGAAATTTGTTGGCAACCATCGACATGCCGATTCCGGTACCGCACAAAAGTATCCCGCGCTCAAATTTACCCCCTGAAACCATGGACGCAACTTTGATTCCAAAATCAGGATAATCGACCGAATCTTCACTATGTGAACCTACATCCTCGACGTCAATACCTCTTTCAACAAGGAATACCTTAACCTTTTCCTTCAAATCATAAGCTGCATGGTCACTGCCGATGATAATAGGTGTTCTCTTTTCTGGCATTGCTTTATCCCGCCGTTGAAATTATTCGGTTTCAATAACAGTGCGGCCTTTGTAAGGGCCACAACTGGGGCAAGCATGGTGTGGAAGCCGGGCATCACCGCACTGGGGACAATTCGTCAGGTTAGGGCCTGTAATTTTCTGATGAGTCCTTCTTTTATCACGCTTCGATTTTGATTTTTTTCGTTTTGGTACAGCCATAAGTGCTCCTCTAAGCAATTGTTTTTTAAAAATTATTTACAAATTATTCTCCTATTTCAAGGTTGAAGTTTAACTAATTGAAATGATAACGATTGTCAAGATGTTTCATACACGTTTATTTTTGCTTCCCGAGCCACGCCCTCAAATCCTAAACAAAAGATTGGGAAATGTGGCTTCAGTTATGCATAAGCCTGAAAGCAAGACCGGAAAGACGCTTTGTGGGCTTGTTGTTTCTAAGGGCAATGTTCAGGGCTTTTTTTGTACCCACAAGAATTACCAGATTCTTTCCCCTTGTAATTGCAGTGTATAGCAGGTTTCTTTGCAGGAGAACAAAATGCTGGGTCATTATTGGCAATATTACAGCAGGGTATTCCGATCCTTGTGATTTGTGCACCGAAATGGCATATGCAAGAGATATTTCATCCATTTCATCAAAATCGTAATTTACAATCCTGCCATAGTAGTCCACTGATAGGTCCTTTTCTTTTCTGTCAATGGAGCTTATGATTCCGATATCTCCGTTGAAAACCTCCTTTTGATAATTATTTTTCAGGTGCATGATTTTGTCGCCGGTTTTGAAAGTACTGCCCATGGTTTCAATCATAACCGGGTTTGGATTTAAGACCTTTTGAAGAACCTGGTTAAGGTTGGTAGTACCGATTACTCCTTTGTGCATTGGGGTTAGAACTTGAATGTCATATGCAGGATCGAAGTTGAATCTCTCAGGAATAGTTTTAGTGCACAATTCAACAATCGTAGAAACAACCTTCTTTTGATCATTTTGTTCCAGAAAGTAAAACTCGGAAAGAGAGTCTGAATCATCCAGAGACTTCAGAACCGGAGATTCCCCTTGGCGGACCCTGTGAGCATTCACAATGATAGGACTTTCATGGGCCTGTCTGAAAATTTTTTTGAGATAAAAAACCGGTATCAGTGTCGATTTGATCATATCGGAAAGCACGTTGCCCGGGCCAACGGATGGAAGCTGAAAAATGTCACCAACCAGTATCAACACAGAGGTCATTGGGAGAGCCTTTATCAGATGATACATTAAAAAGGTGTCGACCATTGAAGCTTCATCAATGATCATTGCATCTGCATCAAGAGGATTATCCTGGTTTTTTTGGAACAGACCCTCTTTGAAATTAAATCCAAGCGCTTTGTGAATGGTTTTTGCCTTGCTTCGGGTAATCTCGGATAGCCGCCGGGCTGCCCGTCCGGTAGGTGCAGCAAGAAGAACATTCTTCCCGAGGGCTGAAAAGACAGTCGTAATAGATCTTATCAGGGTTGTTTTGCCTGTTCCCGGCCCGCCGGTTATGATAACCGCTCGATGGGATAGTATCTCTTCCAGGGCATTAAGCTGTTCGGAAGAGAGCGTTATGGCAAGTTTTTTTTGAACTTCTCTTGAAATCCGTTCCGCGTCTATACCGGGTGGCGTCACGGGAACAGATAACAGGGCTCTAAGTCTGTTTGCTATACCGGTTTCTGCCTGATGAATTTCTTTCAGATAAACAATTTTGCTGTCAGTACCATCCGGTGCATTTTCAATGACAAGTCCTCCGGCAGCAAAGAGCGTGTCAATTTCATTCAGGGTTACACCAGGCTTTATATGGAAAAGATTTTTGCAGCGCTCAACAATTTGATCTTGGTAAACAAAAACATCCCCTTGATTTGCAACTTCTTGCATTATATGGATAATGCATGCCCTCACCCGCCGGGGCTGGTCTTTTTCAGTACCAAGCTTCTGAGCCACGGTATCGGCAAAATAGAAACCTATCCCGGGGATATCGGTTATCATACGAAAAGGGTCTTTACTTATGACGTTGATAGCATCCGTACCATATTCTCTGAGTATTTTCGCACAATAAGAGGTTTGGACACCCATACTTTGCAGAAACTGCATTAAACTTCTCGCAACATGATGGTCTTTCCAGGCATTACATATCAATGCTGCTTTGGCTTTTCCGATACCTTTAACTTCCAGCAGTCTCTCAGGGTTTTTTTCTATTATCTCAAGAGTTTTTGCTCCAAAACAGCTGACCATCCTGTTGGCCATTGAAGTCCCGATCCCCTTGATAATGCCGGATTTTAGGTACTTTCTAATACCGTCGATTGTTGCCGGCAAAACAACTTCATACGACATAATTTTAAACTGCTGGCCATATCTGGGATGGGTTTCCCAGGCACCTTTAATTTTAAGGTTTTGGCCTGGATTGACAGCCGCCATTGTACCGATAATTGTTACTATATTATTGGTCTTGCTGGTCTTTAGCTTTGCAATCGTATAATGGTTTTCAGCGTTGGAATAGGTGATTCTTTCCAGTAATCCTTCAAGGAAAGTTATGGTAGGGAATTTGTTCATAATAGAGCGTTTTGCAAAGGTCTCTACTTGTCAAGGGCAATGATCCAGCCAACAGCTTCTAAAAGATCCCGGGCTACAAGGTCGGGACAGATTCCTTTTTCTTTCAGAATCTTTTCAGCTTCGTTTCCGTTACCTGTTTCTACCAGAACAGCGTTTCCGCATCCGGCATTTTGAGCACATTCAATATCCTTTGCACTATCGCCCACCATGACCGAAGTTGCAAGATCGATCCGGTATTTCTGCTTGGCCTGAAAAATCAATTCCGGCTTTGGTTTGCGACAGCCACACCTGTCTTCCGGCATATGCGGGCAAAAAAATATGTCTTTTATTTTGCCGCCTCGGGATTTAACGGCCGCCTTCATCATGGTGTGTATGTAATTAAGCACTTTTTCTGATACCATCTTGCGATTGATAACCGATTGATTTGTAATAATAATATTGGTAAATCCATTTAAAGTCAGTAGTTTTATGGCCTCTAAACTCCCGGGTAGAAACTCAAATTCAGACCAGCTTTTGATGTAATTCAGAGAATCCCGGTTAATAACGCCGTCCCGGTCCAGAAAAACAACCTTTCGGAGTATTTCTTTTTCAATTGTCTTTTGCAATTGCATAGGCGTCCTTAAACCCGTTTTGAATCATAAATTCTTCATACCTATTTGCCTGTTCCAGAGTGGAACATCTGCCCACCCGCACTCTGTAGAAGGTATCATAACCATCATAATAGGTTGTTATGTGAGTATTCTTGTATGACTGAGCAAGTTTTTGCTTAAGTCTTTGAGCGTTTCCCCATTCACTGAATGCAGCAATTTGAACTGTAAAATTTCCCTGATAATAATTTGTCGAGGCATAAGATCGACCTGTGCCTTCCGGCGCTTTGGACTGAACAATGGCTCCGAGTGCGACAATTTCAACATTAGCGGTACCCGGACCGACAATTCCCAGCTTTTTCGCGGCCGTGTAAGAAAGATCGATGATCCTACCCCGGGCGAAAGGACCCCGGTCGTTGATTCTGACCTTAATCTTCCTGCTATTTGTTAAATTTCGCACACTGACATAAGTGCCAAATGGAAGAGTTTTGTGGGCGGCTGTCATGGCATACATATTGTAGGTTTCTCCGTTGGCCGTTTTTTTGCCGTGAAAATCTCTGCCATACCATGATGCTTTACCACGCTGGCTGAAGCCCCTTGCATGCGGCAGCGGTTTATACCAGTTTCTCCCAATTTTATATGGCTTGGGGTGTCCGGGAGGTGTTGGAGGAGGCTTTACTGTCGCACATCCATAAAAAACAAAAGATATCAGTCCGCAAAAAAAAATAAGCCGACAAATAACTAAAAAAAAGTTTTTTATTGATTTAATGCTCATAGCTGGTTTTGTATCATTTGTATTATTGACGGTTTCGTAAAAAGTCAGACAAAATTATCACCAAAACATGAGTTTGTAAAGTAAGATACAAGCAAGCATTTTTAAAATTTGAATTTTGTCTATAAATACCGTACTAAAAGCATATGGATAAAGATTTCAACAAATCTATCAAACCTGTCAAATTTGTTTTAGGTTCCCAGTACTTTTTATATTTTGGAGTGATGGGCATTTTTCTGCCCTATTTTAATCTGTACTGCTATCATCTCGATTTCAGCGGCTTTCAAATAGGTGCTCTGTCAGCTATAAGATCATTTGCATTGGTCTTATGCCCGCCTATCTGGGGCTTTATGGCAGACCGGTTTCAGACAAGAAGACCGATATACATTTTTTGTAATTTTATCAGCACGGTAATATGGGTTTTCTATTTCTTTACCACAGATTTTTGGGCAATGCTGGTTATCTCTGGTTTTTATGGTATTTTTTACACCCCGATCATCTCATTCTTAGAAGCCTTTACCATGGATGTTTTGGGTAAAGAAAAGAAAAGTTACGGCAGGATCAGGGCGTGGGGCTCCATAGCCTTTATTGTAGTTGTCATAACACTCGGCAAGATAATCGACCTTTACTCCATTGAGATAATACTTATACTGATTTTTACCGGATCAATGTTCCAGGCCGGTATCTCCCTGAAAATTCCCAGTATCACTATCACAAAAGAGAAGTCTTTTACTCCCAAAGTTAGAGTTCTTTTAAAAAGGCGTGCTATTGTTTTCTTGTTCTGTGCATTTTTAATGCTGGTGAGCCATGGAACATATTATGGTTTCTATTCCATTCATCTTGAAAATCTCGGATACGGTAATACATTTATCGGTATTTGCTGGGCGCTGGCATCGATTGCCGAAATTCTGGTTATGATAAAATCAGATATTATCTTTAAACATTTTTCTATAGATAATGTTCTGGTTTTTTCATTCATGGTGGCGACTTTAAGATGGTTTGCTCTCTTTTTTGCTACAAATCCGGTGGCAATCCTGTTTTTGCAAATTTTTCACGCTGTTACCTACGGCACGTTTCATGTGGCAAGTATTCTATATATTGATTCATTAACGACTGATGAGACCAAGACGATGGGGCAGGCTGTAAATAATGCTACAACCTATGGGCTTGGCTTAATGGTTGGATTTTTCTTTAACGGCTATCTGTTTGAAACCATGGGTTTGTTTAGGCTGTTTATGATAAGCAGCTTCATTGCCCTTGGCGGGGGGGTGCTCTTAAAATGTTCTCAGATTATGGATCACAGGGCCGGCTTAAGTTAGGGTCTTTGGAACTGGTTGACATTTTATCTTTAGCGAGGTAAATAAATTTGCTTTATTCGAGTTTGGTAAAATGTATGAAACCGGTGTTAAGGTAAGCAGGATTGCCTGAATTTTCATACCGAACAAAGGATTTTCTATGCATGAGGAATTAACTCCGGAGGAAAAGGAGGCTTTAAAGCATGTTGTCTCAAAATTCGATTCCTTTGAAAAGCAAAGAGGAAATCTTATCCCAATCCTTCAGATGGTCCAGAACAAACTTTCTTATCTCCCCCCTGAAGCCATAAAAATAGTTTCGGAATACCTCGAAATTTTCGAATGTGAGGTTTTTGGTGTTGCAACATTTTATAACCAGTTCCGATTTCATCCGCCGGGCAAACATCCGATCAAGGTTTGTCTGGGTACTGCCTGCCATGTGAGGGCCGGTGATATTATCCTTGAGAATTTTGAACGAAAGCTTGGAATTCATGCGGGTGAAACCACTGCTGACAAAGAATTCAGTATTGAAAAGGTCGCCTGTGTGGGATGCTGTGCGTTAGCGCCCGTGGCCATTATCGATGAAACCGTTCATGGCCATATGGCGCCCAGCAAGGTGGAAGGACTTCTTATGCGGATTGAAATAGAAAAAGAAATGGAAGAAAGAGCAAAGATAAAAGATGAATCCGGCCGGTAATGAAAAAATAGATCAGATATTCAACGCCGTTTACAAAGAAGCCGAGAGACGTCGGAGTGAATTCCGGGAGGATCCTGTTCCCAAGATACATATCGGCATGGCCACCTGCGGCATTGCCTCCGGAGCCCTTGAAACCCAAAAAGCATTCCAAGAAGCCCTTGATGAATACAACATTGAGGCCCGCATACATACGGTGGGATGTTTGGGACATTGCTATGCAGAGCCGGTGGTTATCATAGACCATCCGGACTCGGGGTTTCCCCCGATTTTCTATCATGAGGTTAACGCGGGCAAGGCCAAGATGCTCACGAAACTTTTTTTAAAAGAAGGAGATCCCAGATTCGAACACGTTTACGGCGCCATGGAAGAAAACGATCTGATTCCCTCAGTAATGGAGTTTGCCCGGTTTAACCGGGAAAAGCGTGTGGTCATGGAAAAATGCGGGTATATCGATCCGGAAGACATTTACGACTACATTGCTGAAGGGGGATATTCAACTCTTGTCAAGGCCCTTAAACTGAATCCTTATGAAATCATCAAAGAAGTACAGAATTCCGGTTTGAGAGGAAGAGGCGGTGCCGGATTTCCCACGGGCAGAAAATGGGAACTGGCCAAAGGCTCGGGAGAACAAGAAAAAATAGTGATCTGCAACGCAGACGAAGGCGACCCCGGCGCATATATGGACCGAACCATCCTGGAAAGCAATCCCCACCAGGTCATAGAAGGCATGGCCATTTGCGCGTATGCGGTGGGAGCAAAGAAAGCGATCATTTATGTGAGGGCGGAATATCCGCTTGCGGTCAACATCGTCACAAAAGCGATCCGACAGGCAACAGAACTGGGTCTTTTGGGAAAATCGGTTTTGGGAAGCTCCTTTGATCTTGAGATCGATGTGTTTCGGGGATCCGGGGCGTTTGTCTGTGGTGAGGAGACGGCACTGATCCGATCCATTGAGGGGTATAGAGGTATGCCCCGGCATCGGCCACCGTATCCGGTTCAAAAAGGTTTGTGGAACCAGTCCACGGTAATTAACAATGTAAAAACCCTGGCTTCGGTTTCTCCGATACTGGATCATGGCGCCGACTGGTATAGAGAAATCGGTACAGAAAACACCCCAGGCACCGCGATTTTCTCCGTGGTTGGAAATGTGGTTCACGCGGGTTTGGTAGAAATACCCATGGGCGTATCTTTGCGGACCCTTATTTTCGATATCTGCGGCGGTATTCCGGATAACAAAAAATTCAAGGCGGTTCAGATCGGCGGACCGTCCGGCGGTTGTCTGAATGAGGATTTTCTGGATACCCCCATCGATTTCGATTCTCTAACCGAAGCCGGGGCAATGATGGGATCCGGCGGCATGGTGGTCATGGATGAAGATACCTGCATGGTGGAGGTGTCCCGCTATTTTCTGGATTTCACCCAAAACGAATCTTGCGGGAAATGCACATTTTGCAGAATCGGGACCTATCATCTTCTTAAAATACTGGAGCGCTTAACAAAGGGCGAGGGGCAAGATGGTGACCTGGAACTTCTGGAAACGTTGAGTAAAGATATAAAAGTCGGGTCCCTTTGCGGCCTGGGTAAAACCGCCCCGAATCCGGTACTCACTTCTATTAAATATTTCAGGGATGAATACGAAGCCCATATCTATGAAAAACGCTGTCCGGCCCTGATGTGCCGTCCCATGATCGCCTTTTATTTTGATTTGGACCTGTGCGCCCGTGGCTGCGACGCCTGTGCCACCTGCTGTCCGGTGGAGGCGGTATTTACCACCAGCAATCGAAAAAAGGGGGTTGACCAGGAGCTTTGTGTAAAATGTGGTGAGTGCATTGTGGCCTGCCCGCCTGAATATGATGCGGTTAGAAAAGTATCGCCGCCGGATCGGGTTCCCCATATAGAAAAACCGCCGGAAAAAGAGAAAGAGGAATAGAAGGTATGCCTAAATTCCTGGTGGATAATAAAGAAATTCAAGCGAAACAAGGGACAATCCTGCTTAAGGCCTGCCTTGATAATGAAATCTATATTCCCAACCTGTGCTACCTGGAAGGCATTGATCCCCCTTCGGTGTCGTGCAGGATGTGCTTTGTTAAAATCGAGGGTGAAAGACAACCGGTACCCTCATGTACAGTTACTGTCAAAGATGACATGGTTGTCAAAACCGATACCCCTGCGGTAAGGCAGTTGCAACGAACCGCTCTTCGACTTCTTTTGTCGGTTCACCATGTGGATTGTAAGAATTGTCAGGCCAATAAAAAATGCGAATTGCAGCGAATGGCAAAATTTTTAAAGGTGGGATTAAAGCCCAAAGGCCTGGAGAGACACCTAAGGGAAATAGAGATAGACCGGAGCCATCCTTTTTTGGATTATTATCCGAATCGATGTGTTTTGTGCGGCAAATGTATTCATGTGTGCCGTGAAAAGAACGGCCAATCGGCTCTGACCTTTTCAAAGCGGGGGTTTGATACGGTCATAAGTTTTTACGGGGTAAAGGATCTGTCAACGTTTGAGTGTGAAAACTGCAATGCCTGTATTGATATCTGCCCGGTCGGCGCCCTTATTCTGAAGGAGAGTAAAGAAGAATTTCTAAAATAATCATACAGACAAATTCATGGGGTTGATTGCAAATACCAGGCATGCCGTAAAAGAAGTTGAATCTATAATCTAATAACCCCTCAGCATACACAGTGTGTATGGACCTAATTTTTCGGCTGTTTTAAGATGCGAATGACTTTCGGCTGGTATTCGTCCTTTTTGGCCAGCTTGTTTGCCATTGATCTTACAAATAAAATTGTAAGTCCGAAAAACAAGAAAGCGGTAATTGCCGATAATCTTGATGGGTCCAAGTTAACTAAAAGAGCCATCTTCTGACCGATAAAAGCACCGGCAATCATGACTAATATAGGCAACACGTAAATCAGGAAAGTAGCTTTTAACAATGGAGATGTTTCAAAGCTAAGCACGACCTTCTCACCAACCTTTGCCCCGGCATAATTAATCGCTTCCACTTCCATTTCCTTGCCCCCGCCCATGACATTACAGGAGCTGCGTGCAGCACACGCTTTACAGGCATCGGTTTTCGTGGTTTTTACCCATGCTGTTGTGGAATCGATTTTAGTTACAATGCCTTGTTCAGTTGCCATAGTAGTAAACTAATATTCTTTCGGCATACTATTAAGCTGGGCAAGCGTAAAGACCGGACCGTCTTTGCAAACATATTCTTTGCCGATATTACACCGGCCGCATATTCCGATACCGCATTTCATCCGCATTTCAAGAGAATTGACGATATTCTCATGGGAATAACCTAACTTGTCCAGGACAGGTTGGGTAAACTTGATCATAATAGGCGGTCCGCAAACAATGGCATAGGTATCTTCATCGCCCTGGGGTGCTTTCTGATCGGTAATGGTCGGTACAAAGCCGATATTATATTTCCAGTCCGGATCATCTGTGGCATCCACGGTAATGTGCATGTTAATATCATCACGCTTTTCCCATTCGGCCAGTTCATCCCTGTAAAGAAGCATGCCAGGTGTACGGGCGCCGTATATAACATGTATGTCTTTAAATTTTGGTCGGTTATCCGGATCGAGCATGTATATGATTGATGACCGAAGTGTTGTAAAGGCAAAACCGCCTCCGATAATCACAATATTTTTTCCTTCCATGATATCCCAGGGGTACCAGTTGCCCAGAGGCCCGCGTATCCCCATAATATCACCGGCGCACATGGCATGAAGATGCGAAGTTACCAGACCCACCTTGTTGACGGTAAACATTAAAAAACCCTTTTCCGTGGGAGATGAAGCAATTCCTATGGGGATTTCCCCTTTTCCGGCAACGGAAAGTTCGGCAAACTGGCCGGCTTTGTAAGTGAATTTTTTTTCGTCTTCCGGGTTTATAAAGACGAACTTGAATGTTTTAAGATTTTTATCTTCGGTTTCAGTTATTATTTC
>JAUWLP010000168.1 GCA_030613575.1 Desulfobacteraceae bacterium | reverse complement strand
CAAACCGGGTGATCGTGTGGATGTCCTGCTTATTACAACCGATCCCAAAACAAAAGAATCGGTAAACAAGACTGTTTTTGAAAACGTACGCGTGCTCGCAACCGGAACACAGCTTATAGAAAATGCCGAAGGCAAACCATCTCCGGTAGATAATTATACTCTGGAAGTCACCCCTGAAGAAGGGGAAAGACTGGTTCTTGCTTCTACCAAGGGAAAGCTTCAGTTTGCCCTCAGAAATATCCTGGATACGGAAACGGTTTTGACAACAGGCGCAACCTTAAAGGAAACACTTGCCTCTTATCGGCCTATTGTGCCCACAAAGAAAGTTAAAAGAAGAATACGCACAGGAAAATGTAGGACGGGTTGCACATTGGAAATAATAAGATGGTCTAAAGATGGTCGTCTAGAAAAGGGATTCAAGTAAAAAAACGACATTTTAGCGACCGGGGAGGATTGGACTCATGTTCATGCCAAAAAAAATCTGGATAAGTGGAGCCGTATTGTTTGGTCTTGCAAGCATATTATTGATCTTTTCTGCCGGCACCTGGGCTGGTGATAATATTCAGGAATATCAAAAACCCCAGTTTGAAGTAATTGAATTGATAAAGGGTAAAACAGATGTCCTGGAAATTCCATGCACAAAATCAGATCATTTCCGTATAACAGTCGTCGACCAGGATGTTGCTGACTTTATTAATTTAACAAAAGCCAGCAGAGGGAAAAAAGTCAGGAGAATTTATATCAAGGGATTGAAACAGGGGGCTACAACTCTGACCTTATGGAAGAACGGCGAACTTTTTTGCATCTATGATGTGCACGTTTATCACGATGTCTCGCTTCTGAAACGAAAGCTCCATGATATCCTCCCGGGTGAGAAGGATATCCGTGTTTTTTCTACAAAAGACTCGATTACCCTGTCGGGGACGGTCTCCAGCAATGAAAATCTCAACCAGGCTCTGGTTCTGGCCAAAGCATTTGTCGAGGAAGACAAAATTATTAACTTACTTAACACCTCCGGCGCCCAACAGGTAATGTTGGAAGTTAAAGTGGCGGAAATGTCCAAGAGAGTTATTAATAGACTTGGGATTAATTTCAACTGGATTAAAGACACCGGGGAGTTTGGTATTAGTTTGCTTGGAGGTGTAAGCTCTTTATATCAAGAGGAAGATACCGGGCTTTTGAATATTTTATTTTCTGACGATGCAACCGGGCTATTGCGGCTTGAACACGGGGGTAACCAGTGGACCGGTATTTTTGATTTTCTTAAAGGGAACCAGTGGATAAAGATTTTGGCGGAACCGACACTTATTGCCCTGAGCGGTCAGACGGCAAATTTTTTGGCCGGGGGGGAATTTCCGATACCCCAGATCGATGATGAAGGGAACGTGGGCGTCGAGTATAAACCATACGGCGTTAATCTGACGTTTACTCCAACGGTCCTGAGTGAAAAAAGGATCGCCATAAAGGTTCAGCCGGTTATATCGGAATTAGACTATTCACAAGGCCTAACCGTTGGAAGTACTGCAGTCCCCGGGATATTATCACGCTCGGTTTCAACCATGGTGGAACTGGGAGACGGCCAGAGCTTTGCCATTGCAGGCATTCTTCAGGAATCTACCAGAGAGAATTTATCCAAGTATCCGGGCTTGGGCGACATCCCCATACTTGGCGCTTTGTTTAAAAGCAAATCTTATCAAAAAAATGAGACAGAACTGGTGATTATCGTTACCCCTCATCTGGTCAAACCTCTTAATATGGCCGAGCAGTCTTTACCCACCGATTTTTACATTGAACCGGATGACGCTGAGTTCTACCTCTGGGGAGTTTTCGGCAGGTCCCAGGAAGCTTATGGAGAAGCTGAATTGGACGGTGAATTCGGACATATTTTTGAAAAGAAATAAGACAACCTTTTTTGGACACAGACGGACACAGATGGACACAGATTGTCAAGATTCTTAAATTAAGAAAGAATAATGTTTTCTATTTTCTGTGTATATCTGTGAAAATCTGCTTGCCCCGTAGCTCCGGAAGATGGTACTGGGGCGTCCTATTTAACTTGAAAAGTATCATTAGAGGAGGGTGAAATGAAGATGCTGAAAGGCAATATCATATTGATTGTGATACTTGGTATGTTTTCAATCACGTTATGGGGCTGTGCCGGGAACCTGCCCGAAAGTAAAAGAATACAAAATCTGGAAATGAATTGGGGAAAATCTTTTGAATCAGCCAAAAAAAATCAAATTTTAAATCCTGATGCCGGGAAAAGTCTGGAGCCGGTTGTCGGTCTTAACGGTGAGGCAGCCGAACATGGTGTCAATAAATACAAAGAGTCTTTTAAAAAGGAAGCGAAAAAAACAGATATAAGAGTGCCTCTCATTAAAATAGAATAGGTGATCAGGACTAACTCGGAAAAATGAACTAAAATTTACCCCGTGAAATTTGTGACAGCAACAACAAAGTGCATTTCACTGGGGTGCCTGAACTAAAGATAAGGAATGTGCTGTGGCAGAAGATAAGTTAACGGTTAAGTTAGAGATCAAAGATCCAAAGCTAAAAAGCCGGTTTGAAAAAATCCTTCGTTCAGTTACGGGATTTAATATTCAAGGGCCAACGGCTAAAGATATATCCGACCTTCTGATTTTCGAGCTGGGGGATAAAGTCGATCAAGAATTTCAGTTTGTCCAGGACCTTCTGAACATAGGCGAAGTCGGGGAGGTTTTTTTTGTTTCAGACCATTCTGACCAGGCTGTGCTTTTGCGAGCCATACGGATCGGGGCAAGGGAATTTTTCAGCCTGCCTGCCGAAGATGAAGAAATCAAACATGCCCTGAAAGGATTTAAAGAAAGAAAGGCTAAAACAGAAGGTGCAGTGTCTGTAAAAGACGGAGAGATTATAAATATCATCGGCAGCAAGGGCGGAGTCGGAACAACGACTGTGGCTGTAAATCTGGCGGTCAGTCTGGCCGAGAAAAAAAGTGTCCAATCTGTAGCATTGATTGACATGAATCTTTTGTTTGGAGATATACCCCTTTTTCTGGAGATCGAGCCAAAATATAATTGGAGCGAAATTACCAAAAATATTTCCCGTCTGGATGATACTTTTTTAAAGAATATCCTGTCCATCGATGCTTCAGGAGTTTGTGTCCTGCCATCCCCAAGCTATTTACAAGACCAGAGCGAGGCAACACCTGCCATTATGGAGCGTTTGCTTCTGGTTATGCGGAGAATGTTTGACTTTGTGGTCATCGACGGTGGCCAATCCCTCGGGAATATTTCTTTGAAAATATTGGAATTATCGAATACTCTTCTGCTTATCTCAAATTTAACTCTCCCCTGCCTGTCGAATACGAACAAGTTGTTAAGAACATTTCATGATCTGGGTTTTCCCCCAAAAGAAAACATCAAGCTTATTATCAATCGTTATTTAAAAAAATCGGATATTTCCATAAAGGATGCGGAAACTTCCCTTGAAAAAAAGATATTCTGGACAATACCCAACGACTACCAGACAACGGTAACAGCCTTAAACAGGGGAAAGGCGCTTTCTCAATTTGCACCCCGGGAAGCGATTACCAACAACTTCAGAAAGCTGGCCGATCAGATGGCTTCTGAACCTGAAAAACAGGGGAAAAAGGGCTGGAGTTTATTTGGGCGGCGATAGATTGGGAATTGCTGGTTATTAGTTGTTTGAACCGGATTGAGTTTGCTCGATTAAATAAGGAGGTTTGGATTATAATGCCGATAAACCGTGGAACAATAAGAGAATCTGGTTTCAGGGAACATACTTCTGAGGACTATTTTGAGCTGAAAACCAGGATTCATGATCGTTTGCTCGATCTTATTGATCTGACTCTGATAGATTCTCTTGATCAGACCCTTGTCAAGTCTCAGATCAGGTCTCTTGTACAGAGGGTGTTAGAAGAACAAGATTTCAAAGTGCCCCTGAATTTAACCGAAAGAGAAAACCTCTTTACGGAAATAGAAGACGAAGTACTAGGGCTGGGCCCTCTGGAACCGTTTCTTAAAGACGATACAATCTCTGATGTCCTGGTAAATACATACAATCAGATTTTTATAGAAAGGTTCGGCAAGCTGGAAATTACTGAATCGAGGTTCAAAGACGACACCCACCTTATGAGAATCATCGATAAGATTGTTTCATCCGTGGGACGTCGAATTGACGAGTCTTCCCCCATGGTTGATGCCAGGCTTTCGGACGGCTCCAGGGTCAATGTTATCATCCCTCCTCTGTCTATTGACGGTCCCATTCTGTCCATCCGGCGCTTTGGTAAGGATCCGCTTTTGTTGAAGGATCTTATCTTATTAAAGTCATTTACAAAGGAAATTGGGGAGGTTGTAACGGGAGTTGTCAAAGCAAGGCTTAATGTTCTGATTTCAGGCGGAACAGGCAGCGGCAAAACCACACTGTTAAATTGCCTTTCTCAGTTCATACCTGAAGAAGAGCGGATTGTCACCATTGAAGACGCTGCCGAGTTACAACTCAAGCAGGAACATCTGGTCAGGATGGAAACCAGGCCTTCAAATATAGAAGGCAAGGGTGAAGTTACATCACGGGATCTTGTGAGAAACAGCCTGAGGATGCGTCCGGACCGGATTATTGTGGGCGAGGTCAGGGGTCCGGAGGCCTTTGATATGCTACAGGCCATGAATACCGGACATGAAGGATCTCTAACCACGATCCATGCCAACTCTTCTCGTGATGCCCTTATGCGCCTGGAAAGCATGGTGGCCATGACCAACCTGGAAATTTCCAACGAGTTTATGAGAAGGTTTATCGCTTCCGCCATCGATATTATTATACAGATTGCACGTTTTCCGGATGGAACAAGAAAGATTACCAGCCTCCAGGAAATTACAGGCATGGAAGGAAACGTAATCACAATGCAAGAGGTCTTTTCATTCCGGCAGACAGGCATGGATGATGATGGAAAAATAAAAGGGCACTTCAGATTCCATGGTGTTCGTCCCAGGTTTATTGATAAATTTACCGTGGCCGGGATATCTGTACCTCGTGATATATTCGATCCGGATCAAGTTTTTGAAATATAGTCCGCGGACCCGCCTGCCATGCGAGCGGGGAAATGCCTAAAATGAGCTAAAGTTAAGAGACTAAAAAGATGGATGTTGTTACGAATACAGTAATTATTTTTTGTATATCCATATTAATTATAGAGTTGCTCTTTTATGCCTTCAGAACCATTCGCAACCCGGATCGCGGAAGAATCAAAAAAGAACTCAAAAAAATGGTATCCCAAAAACAGGGGGAACAACTGCCGGATATTTTGCGCAAAACAGTTATGAGTGAAGTCCCGGCATTGAATGAGGTCCTGCTTCGCATCTCCGGAATCGAGTCATTGGATCGCTTAAGATATCAGGCAAACACACGGTATTCCACCGGTTTTTTCGTTTTACTTTCCCTTTTTTTCGCAGCTTCAGGGTTCGCAGGCTTTTATGTTCTGCAAAAAA
>JAUWLP010000062.1 GCA_030613575.1 Desulfobacteraceae bacterium | reverse complement strand
GGGAAAATTTTTATATGCTTATAAAAATTAACATCCAATAGTGATTAATCCAGATAGAGGAAATGAATCGTGAAATTTGACATATTTATCCGGCGTGCTTTTGAAGCGCTTAAAATATCATCTCAGAACAGGCTTGCAATTCTCCTTGGAATCAACAGGGCCGGGATTACCCAGGCAAAAAACAAGGGAACTGTTCCTGACAAGTGGATCCTGAACCTTTACAGGAAATACGGCCTAAACCCGGACTGGATTGAACCCGGCAAGGGGAAGATGTTTATCGCGGAAAGGGATGGCAGCGGTATTGTTCCGGAATATAGGAGCGCTCCCCATGTAAAAGCCAGACTCTGCGCCGGTGACGGATCTTTTGAAGTTGATGAAGATATCCGTGATTACTGGATGTTCAGGGGAGACTGGCTAAATCGTAAAGGGTCACCTTCACATATGGTCCTTGTCGATATTTATGGAAACAGCATGGAGCCTGAGCTGAAAGATGGTGATACAGTCCTTATTGATACATCCAGAAACGATATACTTGCAGGATCGATATATGCGGTAGGGATTGACGATACAATCATGGTTAAAAGAATAGAAAAGCATCCGGGCAAACTGGTTCTCATCAGCGACAACAAAGATTATGAACCTGTTTACCTAAGTCAGAATGAGATGGAAAGCGTTCGCATCATGGGGAAAGTTGTATGGATATCAAGAGATATAAGATAAACTGACAACAGTTTCTCAAAAACAGTTGCCTTCGCTCAATTACATCTAATTTCTCTGATGCAAAAAAAAATTGTATTATCTCACAGAACTCATTACTATAATTCTGAATCCATACAAAATAACTTGCAATCCCATGGAGAGTCCCTTAGACTTTAAAAATAATTTTATCCGCTTTTTCCCAATATTTCATTGCTTGCAGAATTTAGGTTTCAAACAATTGTAGAATTTCTGAAACGTCACCGTCATGAACCATGTAAAAAAAGCTGTTGTTCTTTCAAGCGGGGGGATTGACTCCACCACTGTCATGGCCATCGCAAAGAATGAGGGGTTTGAAATCCACAGTTTGAGTTTTTTTTACGGGCAGCGTCACGCCGTTGAACTTGAAGCTGCGCGCAAAGTGGCGGACAACCTCGGTGTGACAGAACATATTGTAATAAATATCGATTTAAAGAAAATAGGCGGTTCATCCCTTACCGATGACATGAATGTGCCCAAAGCCAGGGATGAACTCACCATGTCCCGGGAGATACCCGTCACTTATGTTCCTGCAAGAAATACCATCTTCCTTTCTTACGCCCTGGCGTGGGCAGAAGTTCTCGAATCATCCGACATTTTTATCGGTGTTAACGCCATCGACTACAGCGGGTACCCTGATTGCAGACCCGAATATATCGACGCATTTGAACGAATGGCCAATCTTGCCACTAAAGCGGGTGTGGAAGGGATTACAAAAATCAAAATAAGAACACCGCTTATCCATTTTACCAAAGCTCAGATTATTAAAAAAGGTATGGAATTGGGAATCGACTACTCTGTGACCCACAGCTGTTATGACCCCTCGCCTCAGGGTCTTGCATGCGGCCGATGTGATAGCTGTTTTTTAAGAAAGAAAGGTTTTAAAGAAGCAGGGGTGGATGATCCGACAAGATATGTTTAGGCGTAGCTTCTTAGTTGTAAGTTTTGTGCTTTGTATGGCAATAAATTCTAAACAGTATAATTTCTTTGTTTCGAATAATTGAATATTTTCGATTGAAGATTGAAGATTAAAAGAATCTTTCCAATTTTTTATAATTATCCATATCAAAATGAAGGATTAAAATCATGTCAGACAAAGGTATTGTATTCTTTCCGGAAAGATATATCGAGGCAACACCCAAAGATTACGGGTTAGAGCCCTATGACGAAATTTTCTTTCCCGCACAAGACGGCACCCGCCTGCACGGCTGGTTCGTTCACGGGCCCGATGAACGGGCGGTACTGCTCTGGTTTCATGGCAATGCCGGTAATATCAGCCATCGCCTGCATAATCTTAAAAAGCTGCATGACGCCCTTAAAATCCCGATCTTTATTTTCGACTACCGTGAATACGGCCTGAGCCAGGGTGAAATCTCAAAAGCCGGAACCTTCTCCGACGCCCACGGAGCTTTTCAATATCTGACAAGCGAAAAAGAATTCCAAAAATCTTCCGTATTGTTGTTCGGCCGATCTTTGGGAACCGCTCTGGCAGTGGATATTGCCAGTAAAGAAGAGTGCCTCGGGATAATTCTTGAAGCTGCTTTTACTTCAACGGACGACATGATGCAGCGATATTTCCCTTTCTTTGCACCGCAACCAAAGTCGGTCGTCAAATATGACAGTTTGTCATTGATTGACAAAATTAAGTCACCCGTTCTGTTTATCCACGGACAATTCGATCAGACAATCCCTGTTTCCATGGCCCGTCGTCTATTGGAAAAAGCTCCGGATCCCAAGGAGTTTTATGAGATTGCGGGAGCCGATCATAATGATACATATCTTGTGGGCGGCAATGAATACTTCGTTGTGTGGCAGAACTTTTTAAATAAGTTACTCTAACTTGAATTTCTTTTTTAGAAAAAGATTCAGGCATACATCCACAACTTTTGGATCATATAAAATTCCTTTTCCTTTCGATATTTCCTCGAGAGCCTTATCGATTCCAGAGGCCGGACGGTAGGGTCGATGAGATGACATGGCTTCAACCACATCTGCTACAGCCAGGATCCTGGCTTCTTCTAAAATATCTTCAGCGAAAAGTCCGAAGGGATATCCCGAACCATCCATTCTTTCATGATGCTGTAATATGGTTTGAGCAATTGGCCATGAAAATTTAATCCCTTTCAATATATCATATCCAATTTGAGGATGAATTTTAATTATGTCCAATTCAGGTTTCGACAATCGCCCGGGTCGGCTGAGGATCGCCGCCGGAACATGTATTTTACCCAGATCATGAATAGCAGCCGCCATGCGTATTCCATCGACACGATCCCATGAAAAGTCCATATCGGTGGCTATGGCTCGGCTGAGCTTTGCCACACGGCGCTGATGTCCTGCCGTATGGGGATCCCTTTTTTCAATGGTAAGGGAAATCGCCTGGATAATTCCCCCCATGGCTTTTTTAAATTTTTTAAAACTCTGCTGAAGATCCTCCTGCATTTGTTTAATCCGGGAGATATCTTTAAAATCCTCAACAATGCCGAGCAGTTCTCCATCCGGTCCGCGCAAAGGTGTTGCGGTTACAATGCAGGGAATCCTGGTACCGTTGTAGCGCTGTTTGTCTACTTCATATTCAATACGTTCCGCACAGCAAGAAATCCGAACCATTGGGCATCCGGCGGTGTGGCACAGGGCACCCGGAAAGATCTCATAACACTTTCGGCCGATGCTTTCCTGTTCACTAAATCCTGATAAAACCGTAAATGTTTCATTAACTCGAACCACATTGAAATCTTTGTCAATTACAATAACACCATCGGCAACTGTCTGAAATATCTGATTTAGCTCTGCAAGGTCTATTTTAGATGCTTCTTCCGATTGTTTTAGCGCAAGCACTTCTTTTCTAAGATTACTTACCTTTAATTTCAGTTCTTCCTCGGTGAGTCGTTGAGGCATGGCACCTTCCTTATTTTGGTAGGTTAGCCCTCATCCTGGTCCGGAAGCGCAACACAGTAAAAAATCCTGGCTCAAAGGACCAGGCTTTGGTTATAATTGAAGGAATTTGCTTTTTTGAAAGTTCATTGACTTATTGAAATTCCAAATAACAAATCGCAAAAAACAAATAAATAACAATGACCGAAATTCAAAATCCCAAACAAAAAAACAATCGCTTTGCCTCTGGCCCGGAGGGAACCGGTTTAGAATTTAGAATTTGAGATTTATTTGTAATTTGATGCTTGGAATTTGTATTTTTAGACACAAAACTCCAAGGTAGATCTATTCATCTCTGATCCGATCCAGATGACCAGGTTTTCAATGTAAAAATAAACCTATGTTTGTATTCATATACGGCTATAAAGTACCTGAACTAAAACTGTCTTTTTCGTCAATATCTGCGTCAGACTCAAATTTTAATCCTCGAAATACTACCAGTATTACTGTGGTTAAAATTTTTGTCTTCCTTGATCTTAACAAAAAATCCTAGTTTTCGTTCGGGCACTATATGTAGAGTTAAAAAAAGATGTATGGCATGATTTGATACCTGTCAAACAAAAATTTTTCAGAGGAAATAAAGAGATGGAAAGAATTCGGTTTTGTAATAATGTAAAGAGATGAAAATGGAACTTCTTCAAGGGAAAAGCAAAGATACTTTTCCCTTGAAGAAAGGTATTTTTTATTAATAGGGGTGAAATTCTCGAATTCGATACAAGGGCTTTTTGGTCTCTTTATCGATTTCCGTGAAGTACTTGTGGTATTCGGTGACTTTTAACAGCCCCATAAACTGATTACAAAGGGGATGTCCTGCCTTAATCCAGCCTACGATGCCATGCCTATACCACCATACATTGGTGTAACCATATTGTGCCAGTCTCTCCCCTACGTAAGCCCCGCGTTTGTGTGTTCTGCACCACACCACGATTTTGGCATCTTTATTTTTGATTTTTTTGGGGAACGTATACATATGGCCGGCATGGATATGATCCGTGCCGACAATGTGAGCGGCATAAAATTCAGGATGAGTCCGAAGATCAACCAAATAGGCATCTTCCTTTCCGGCACGTACCTTATCGTAAAGTTCTTTGAATTGCTGAACAGTTAGCTGACGTTCCGCAGGGAAGGCTTTCGTCGCTTTCTCCCAGGCCTTTTTCTCATTGGCTTTAAGCATTGCTGAATCATCAGCAACAGCAAAACCGGCTGCAGTCAAAGCAAAAACCATGACAAAGGCGAAAATAAACAATTTTTTCATGATCTTACCTCCTTCTATAGATTTATTTATAATTCTACAAAAGTCACTAACCCTTTAAACGCGCATTACCTTCCACCTGGTTTTTGGTTCCAAATTGGCTAAAATTTTACGCCGCAATCCTTGAGACCGGCAATACCTGAACCAACACTTACCGTATCATCAATTCCGTGAGCTGCAAGATTTATCTGGGCTTCATATGAGCGTATACCGGTGTTGCATAACAGAATTATTTTTTTGTCCCTCGGCACCTCGTCACATCGCCTTTCCAGCTCATCATGAGGAATGTTCTTCCAAATTTCCGGAAATTTCTCTTCAAAAGGTATGGCATCCGCACGCGCCCTGCAGTCGAGAAAAAAGTAGTCTTCGTTGTTACGAGACTCCCAGCACTCAACAAATTCTTCCATTTCCATAGGCTTATACATGCCGTCAAGAAAGTTCTCAGTGGTATTGCCAAGGGCGTTCACAATGTCCATGGCAGAAGCAAACGGAGGAGAATAGGCAATCTCTAAATTACTAACATCCTCCACCTTGGCTTTGTTCATAATAAGCGGGACAACGGCATTTATTCTTCCGACCATTTCGCTTCCTTCACCGCCCCAGCCCTGGATGCCTAAAACCGTTCGGGTCTTTCTGTCTACAACAAGTTCAAGATATATTATTTCTTTCTCAGGGTAGAAATGAGCCCTGTCGAACTGGGCCACCTGAATGCTTACGGCGTCGAACCCTTCTTTTTTTGCGATATCGATTGAAAGCCCTGCGCCTGCCAGCGATTTTTCAAAGATTTTTACAACAAAACTTCCGACGCCTCCTTTGAACCGGGCGTCTCCGCCTGCCAGGTTTGTTCCTATCACACGCCCCTGACGATTGGCCATAGAGCCTAATGGGATGTAGGTTGGCTTGCCTGTGACAAGATTTTTTATCAGTACACAATCACCCCCTGAAAAAATCTCAGGATCAGAGGTCTGCATTCTGTCATTCACTATTATATGCCCGCCCGGCCCGGTCTCAATACCCGCCTCTTTTGCAAGGATCGTATTCGGCACGATGCCCACAGACATGATGACAAGATCCGCCGGGATGGTACGTTTATTGGTTTTTACGGCCGTTACATATTCGTCTCCCTCAAGGGACTGAACGATCTCCTCAAGATGGAAAGTTACCCCGTTTTTCTCCATGCAGCGCTGAGCCATAATAGAAATGCTACTGCTGACAAAGCCCGGCATGACCTGATCAAAGTATTCGATAACCGTTGTCTCGATTTCCCACATATCGGCCAGCGCCTGGGCCATCTCAAGCCCTATAAAGCCTGCTCCTATTATAACAGCCTTCTCCACATCGCCTTGGATCATTTTTTGCTTTATGGCAATTGCATCCCTTAAGTTGCTGACATTAAAAACGTTTTTAAGGGAAGTCCCCGGCATGTCCAGCTTTCTGGGAACGGAGCCTGTAGCAAGGACTAACTTATCATAGGAAATATCAGTTTCTTCACCACTGCTCTTTTTGATATGTACAGTTTTTTTTGAGCGATCGATTTTCGTGACTTCGGTGCCTGTCATGGCTACAACACCCTTGTCGTTCAAGAAAAAGTTCTCATCCCGGACCATGTGGAAACTGGTGGATCTGAGTTCGGTCTCGTCGCTCACATCCCCTGCCACATAAAATGGTATGCCGCAACCTCCGTATGATATAAGTTCATCCTTGTCTATTATGGTAACGTTTGCATCCTGCCTGAGCCGCTTGAACCTGCAGGCGGCCTTTGCTCCAAGGGCGACTGCACCCACAATAACTATGTTTTCTGACATTTGTAATCACCTGCTGTTAAGTTGTTGGTTAAAAATAGTCGAACTTTATAAAACATAATACTTTGATTAACGCACCGTTTTGTAGGCACTATCGAAATCAAAAGTCAATAAACAAAACTTGCCTTATCACCGAAAAACAAGAGGATCCATGGACCGGTTTTTTCTATCAACAGTTATTCGGTTTCGAATTTCATGTTGCAGTTGACATGCCAGGTATTTATATTTAGAGTGATACTTTTCTAAATAAAAATAAAGTAATTCTGGAGGACCATCGTGTATTCAAAAATACTTATTCTTCGTTTTCCCGCAACCGAGGTAGAAAAGCCGATTGTCTGTTATCTTGTGAAAGATTATGACCTTACTTTCAATATCCTCAATGCCGCCGTACTACCCAGGAAAGAGGGTGTCATGGTTCTGGAGCTAATCGGAACCAGAAAAAATTTCAGGGACGGCGTACAATATCTCAAAAATCAGGGAGTACAGGTTGAAAATGCATCTCAGGAAATAAAACGAATCAAAATAAAATGTACACACTGCGGCGCATGTATCGCTGTTTGTCCAACCGGAGCACTTTCCATTCAACGACCTGAAATGATAGTCGAATTCGACCAGAAAAAATGCAGCATATGTGAACTTTGTGTGCCTGCCTGCCCGACCCGGGCAATGGAAACCCGCCCAACAAATAAAGCTTTTTTTTGAATGAAGCAATTAACAGCCATTGCCCTAAGCGGCGGTATAGATTCACTTGTAGCAGCATATCTGTTAAAGGAACAGGGGCACAATGTAATCGGAATTCATTTTATCACCGGATATGAAGCCCAATCCCATGATAACGATAAAAATAGAGTCTTTTCAAACACAGATTCATCAATATCGACAACCACAAAAGAGGATACTTGTCATACAATTTCCCATCTTGCGAACCGGCTGGGGATCGAAGTTAAACTGTTAGACTTGAGCATTGAATTTAAAAATAAGGTGGTCGATTATTTCTTGCGGACCTATCAGGCCGGTCAAACCCCCAATCCATGCATGGTATGCAATCGGTCGATTAAATTCGGAACTGTTTTCGACTTTGCTCACAAACTGGGCGCATCCACTCTTGCCACTGGTCATTATGCCGGAATAAGCAGAGACAATGAGGGGAGATTTCATCTCTCTAAAGGCATCGATCCTAAAAAAGAACAATCTTATTTTCTGGCCCTCATGAGCCAAAAACAGCTGGCACGCACCTTATTTCCTCTCGGAAGTATGACAAAATCCGAGGTTATTAAATTTGCACTAAAAAACGGTCTTGAGCCTGTTAAAAAAGGGGAAAGCCAGGATATATGCTTTATCAGGAACAAAAACTACGGGGAATTTCTTGCGCTTCAAGAGGGATTTGAACCCAAGCCCGGTCGGATAGTGGATGTCAATGGCAACCTGGTGGGACATCACAGGGGACTGCATCTTTTTACCATTGGACAGCGCCGTGGTATCAACTGCCCCTCTTCCAAACCATATTACGTTGTAAGTATGGACCCGGCACAAAACCTGCTGACGGTTGGCTTAAAGAAAGATCTGCTCTCTTTTGAATGCAGGGTTAAAAACATTAACTGGATTAATCAAAAACCGAACTTACCAATTAAAGTCCATACTCGTGTTAGATACCGTCACAAAGCAGCAGCATCCAAACTATTTCCTGTTAACGGGAAGACAGCAATGGTCCGGTTTGAAAAACCGCAATCGGCTGTAACCCCCGGCCAATGTGCTGTATTTTATCAAGATGAGGAGGTTTTAGGCGGTGGGTGGATTGTTTCAGATTAGAAGACGGCATCCAGCACCCAGATTTACCATCACCACACTGGGCTGCAAAGTAAACCAATACGAGTCGGATGCCATCGCACAGCAGCTAAAAGATTCGGGATGTGATTCGGCACACCATAAAGAAGAGGCAGACCTGTGCATTATCAACACATGTACTGTCACACAGAAAGCATCAATGCAGTCAAGGCAGGCTGTGCGGCAGGCCATACGATCCAATCCGGGAGCACGTATTATTGTAACCGGTTGTTATGCTCAGACTGAACCTGATGAAATCAATAAAATAGACGGCATCCACCACATCATCGGTCACGCGGACAAACTTAAAATACCCGATATCGCCTTATCAAAAGAAAAAGGACCCTACCCTACCCTGATCCGGCAAAACATATTATCTGAACACGATTTCAAACAAATTCCTGTAACTGTCTTTGGAAATAGAACCCGTCCATTTTTAAAAATACAGGACGGATGTGACACATTCTGCACATACTGCATTGTCCCCTATGCACGTGGACGCAGCCGCAGCATGCCTCTTGAAAACGTGTTAGAAAATATAAAGCAGCTCAAGCAGGCCGGATACCACGAAGTTGTCCTTACCGGCGTGCACCTCGGCGCCTATGGACTCGATCTCTCTCCAAAAAACGGCTTAACAGGGCTGTTGGACCGGATTTGTGAATCCAATCCTATCGGCCGTGTGCGACTCCGTTCCATAGAACCCCATGAGCTTACGGATGATATAATACAGCTTGTGGCAAAAACAGACATTTTTTGTCATCACTTTCATATTCCTCTGCAAAGCGGAGATGATCATGTCTTACAAAAAATGCGCCGGCCGTACACAAACTCGTTCTTTAAAGATTTGATTATTAAAATTAACAAATTGATTCCCCATGCCGCCATAGGTGTTGATACACTGATAGGGTTCCCCGGTGAAACCGAAAAGGCTTTTGAAAATACATATTCATTAATCGATAAATTACCCGTCACTTATTTACATGTTTTCCCGTTTTCAGCCAGAAAGGGAACACCTGCAAGCAGATATCCGCAACAGATCGATTCAAAAACAATCAAGACCCGTTGTGAGAAAATGCGCAGCCTCGGCGACGCAAAAAAAAGGGATTTTTACAAAAAATTTACAGGGGAAAAGGTTGAAATCCTTATTGAAGGCAAAAGGGACAGATCTACGGGTTTCCTTAAGGGAATAACATCAAACTATATACCTGTTCATGTAAAAGGCGGCAAAGAGCTTGAAAATACTATGGTTCAATCTATAATCGACAGGATAGAAAACAACAATAAGGTATTCGGCGCTTTATTGACACAGCCATGAGATTTTTGATAAACATTATAAAATATCACTTGACAAATTAGACAAGCATTATTAAAGAAGGCCGCTTATCATGATTACCTTTTTTCGCACAAAGGCGTGCGGATTTTTTTTAAAACAATAAAAGACAAAGGCGTCTTTTCCCTCTTTAGGGCAGACGTCTTTTTTTATTCATAATTCATAATAATTTTTAAGGAGGATTTAATATGAGGTTTTCAAAAAGTAATGATGTCCTTGGAACCACTAATCGAGGCAATGCAGCTGAATCAAGCCTCTGTACACTTTGCAGAGCCGATTGCAAGGGTAAATGTGAAACTTGGCTTTCTAGTCTTGTGGGTCGTAAATTGCTCTATCCGAGAAGTTTCGGTATGGTAACCGCAGGAGCCAACAATACAACCCATGTAGGAGTTTCCTACAATTCACTTCGAATTCAAGGATATGCTTATGGTTCCCACGGTCTCGGTAAAGGCCTGACCAATGATCCTGATGACTGTATCTTTCCGAATGTAAACCTTGAAACCAAGTTCGGTGATACGTTGAAGACCAAAGTACGCATGCCTCTTATGACAGGTGCGCTCGGGTCAACATTTATCGCTGAAAAATACTGGGATTCCTTTGCTATCGGCGGTGCTTTGATTGGCATACCTGTTGTTATCGGTGAAAATGTTGTTGGGGTTGATCTCAAGTCAAAGATAGGTAAGGGAAAAGCCAAAAAGGGTAAAATCAAAAGCTCTCCCGAATTGGAACGTCGAATAAATACCTATCTTCGTTATTATGACGGCTATGGCGCAATAATTGTCCAGCTAAATGTTGAAGATACTCGTAATGGCGTTGCAGAATTCGTTGCTGAAAAATATGGAAACAAGTGTATTATTGAATTGAAATGGGGACAGGGCGCCAAGAATATCGGTGGTGAAATACAAGTGACAAGCCTCGATTACGCCCTTTTTCTTAAGAATAGAGGCTATATCGTCGATCCAGACCCGACACAGCCTCAAGTAAAAGAAGCATTCAAACAAGGTGCGATCAAGTCTTTTGCCAGACACAGCCGATTGGGTGGCCCAAACCTGGATACAGTCGAACAGGTGCGCGATGATTTTATGAGCAGCGTTGAATACCTCCGCAGCCTTGGCTTCAAGCGAGTTACATTAAAGACCGGATCTTACGGCATGGAAGAACTGGCAATGGCAATAAAATTTGCGTCAGATGCAAAATGCGACCTGCTTACCATGGACGGCTCAGGCGGCGGCACCGGAATGAGCCCCTGGAATATGATGCAAAGCTGGGGCGTACCATCCATTTTCCTACATTCAAAGGCCTATGAGTACGCAAGTATTTTAGCGGCAAAGGGAGAAAAGGTTGTTGACCTGTCTTTTGCAGGCGGTTTTGCCCTCGAAGACCATATCTTCAAGGCACTGGCACTGGGTGCTCCTTATACAAAACTCATTTGCATGGGTAGAGCGATTATGATTCCTGGTTTCGTGGGTACAAATATCGAAGGCGCACTTAACCCCGAAAAGAAAGATAAAATATTCGGCAACTGGGATACCCTGCCAAAAACTGTAAGTGACATCGGTACCAAAGCCGAAGAGATTTTTGCCTCATACTTTGACCTACAGAAAAAAGTTGGCAAAAAAGAGATGAAAAATATTCCCTATGGTGCAATTGCCTTCTATACCATGGCTGACAAACTGGCTTGCGGGTTACAGCAGCTTATGGCCGGCGCAAGGAAATTCTCTTTTGACAATATTTCTCGCTTCGACCTTTTCTCCGGCAATAGAGAAACTGAAAGAGAGACAGGGATTCCACATGTTTCAGATGTTAATGATGAAAGTGCCAAGAAAATACTTAATGCATAAAATCAAAGTGCTCATCTGAGCAAATAGGGCTTTCCGGCAAAATCTTTCCGGAAAGCCTTTTTTAAGTGCAGGATAAGGTTAATAATTTCGACTACGGTTTCGAATCCCTCGGTGATAGAATATGGAGATAGCTTCTAATAAAAAACAGGCCCCTAAGGAGTGGGTTTCGATTTAACCCTTATAAGAGGATAAAATGCCCTTCCCCCAAAGATAGAAAAGATGAGTTGACCCCTGGTTTATTCTGGTTTATTAATGCTGATAATTCATAGAATTAATCGATACTTTTTTCATTACAGGAGGAATTATTTATGGGAGGATTTTTTGGAATTGTTTCTAAAGATGATTGTATAAACGATCTGTTTTATGGAACAGACTATCATTCTCATCTGGGAACAAAACGAGGAGGTCTTGCGACAAAAAACTCTAAAGGATTCTCACGGTCCATTCATAATATTGAGAATAACTATTTCAGATCCAAATTCGAGTCAGATCTTCCTGAGTTGCATGGCAATAAAGGTATCGGAGTTATCAGCGATTGTGATGCTCAGCCGCTGATCTTCGGATCTCACCTGGGAAGGTTTGGTATTGTTACTGTCGGGAAAATAAATAACATTGAAGAACTTGCAAAAAAAGCTTTTCAAAAGAAAATTCATTTTTCCGAAACAAGCGGTGGAGACTTAAGCCCCACAGAAATTGTAGCAACATTGATCTTGGAGGGAGATTCTTTTGAGCAAGGCATCCAAAATGCCCAGGAAGCGATTAAAGGTTCGTGTTCCATGCTTCTGCTCACGGAAAAAGGAATTTATGCTGCCCGGGATAAATTAGGCAGAACTCCTGTCATTATCGGCAAAAAAGATGGCGCTTATGCAGCATCCTCAGAAACATGTGCATTCCCCAACCTTGGTTTTGAGATTTATAAATATCTTGGCCCGGGTGAAATCGTTTTTATGACGGCGGATGGATGTGAACAGAGAAAGAGGCCAGGGGAAAAAATGCAGATTTGTGCTTTCCTGTGGGTTTACTATGGTTATCCTGCCTCAAACTACGAAGGAATTAATGTAGAATTTGTACGATACAGATGCGGTTCGGCTCTTGGAAAAAAGGACGATGTTGAAATAGATTGTGTTGCAGGAATTCCGGATTCAGGCACCGGTCATGCAATCGGTTACGCCAATGAGAAAAATATTCCATACATAAGGCCTTTTGTTAAATATACACCCACATGGCCGAGAAGCTTTATGCCTCAGGATCAGAGCATAAGAGATCTTGTTGCCAGAATGAAACTAATTCCCATCAGAGAACTGATTGAAGGAAAAAAGATCCTTTTTTGTGATGACTCAATCGTCAGGGGTACTCAGCTGCAGGATAATATACAGGTATTATTCGACTACGGTGCGTCGGAAGTTCATATGCGTCCGGCATGTCCGACTTTGATTTATCCGTGTGATTTCCTAAATTTTTCGACATCTCGATCAACACTGGACCTTGCGGGACGAAAAGCGATAAAGGAGCTTGAGGGTGTAGATGAGAAAGATTTAGATGAATATGCAATGGCCAGTTCAGAAAAGAATGCAGCCATGGTTGAAAGAATAAGACAAAGGTTAAGGCTTACGACTTTAAAATATCAAAATCTGGAAAATCTTGTAGAGGCGATCGGCCTGCCAAAAGATAGATTATGTACTCATTGTTGGGATGGAAGCAGTTATTTTTAATGGCTTAACCCAGACAAGCCGGCGCAAAGCATCTGTTCAGCATAAAAGTGCCTAAAGTGAACTAAAGTTTGAAGTGCCTAAAGTTAAGGTGTCGCTTCGCTCCATCTATTCATATAAAAATTGGTAGAATTCCACAGCTTTAGGCATTTTAGATCACTTTAGATCACTTCACACTTTTTTAAGTTATTCAATTTTTACCATAAAAAACGCAAAATTTATAAATAAGCGCCTACAAGGAAGGAAGAAATTTTTATGCCAAAACGCGATGATATTAATAAAGTTTTAATTATCGGATCAGGCCCTATTATTATCGGTCAGGCATGTGAATTCGATTATTCAGGAACCCAGGCATGCAAGGCCTTGCGCAGTCTTGGTTACGAAATAGTACTGGTAAATTCTAATCCAGCAACCATTATGACCGATCCGGGCATGGCCGATGCAACCTATATTGAACCACTCAACCTTCGAACCATGACCGATATTATCGCGGCCGAACGACCGGATGCGCTGCTGCCGAACCTGGGCGGTCAGTCCGGTTTGAACCTGTCATACGAGCTTGCGAAAACCGGTGTCCTTGAAAAATACGGTGTCAAGGTCATCGGCGTAAACGTCGATGCCATAGAGCGCGGAGAGGATCGAACCGCCTTTAAGGAGACCATGGATCGGCTCGGA
>JAUWLP010000030.1 GCA_030613575.1 Desulfobacteraceae bacterium | reverse complement strand
AAGCCGTCAAAGTATGTTCAATTAAAAACGAAGACTCGACATTTTTTCTGGCAAGTTCCAGAAGGTGCCGGTGATGCGTGAAGAATATTACCTGGGTTTGCTTAGATAGCCCCTCCAGCGCCCTCAGGGCCGCAACCGCGCGGTCATCATCGAACTTAATCAGTATGTCGTCTACAATAAACGGGATTGGTTCGTTCCTTTCCAGGTAATCCTGAAGACCTGCCAGCCGTAAAGCAAGATACAATTGATCCGTTGTTCCGTCACTCATGCCTTCCACGGTAACGACTTCCTTGCCGCCCGGTCGAACACCAACAAGCACCGGCAGGCCATTATCGTCAAATTCCGCACGGATCCCTTGAAATGAACCTCTCGTAATTTGCTTAAAAATAGCGGTTGTACGTTTTAAAATAGGCTCCTGGCTTTTATCCCGATACCGTTCTATGGCCTGGTTTAAAATTTTTGATGCTATTTTCAGCCGGGCATACTGTTCCACGTCGTTTTCAAGCCGGCCCAGGAGTAGTTGGATTTCTTCGGCCAACTCCGCTGCCCGCGCGCTGCCGTCCATTTTGCCAAGTTCGGTTCGCTCACTTCCAATGCACTGATCCAGTTCGGATTTTTCTTGATTAAGCTTATCGGTCTCCTCCGTTAGCCTGCCGATCTCCCCGTCAATGCCGTCCGGATCCACTTCCAGGGCCTTCTTGATAAAATCATCAATGGTGGCACCGGCACTCAGCTGGTGTAGTCTTTCATCCAGGCCTTTTAATTCAGTTTCCAATTTTTTGCGTTTGTCGGATTTTCTTTCGGCCTCCGGCAGATCTTCGTAACTTGCACACCCTGCTTCCGCACACATGCCTTTTAGCCGGGTTTCTATTGCGGTAATCCTGCCAACCGCTTTGTCCATGCGGTTTTTTTCCTGCTTTAACTGTTTTTTAAGAGTTTGCCATTGTGATTGAGCCGTTCGTGCCAGTGTCAACCTGCTGTTTAGTTTGAGTGCTGCTTCACCGGCAGGCAAATCTATCAGGTCTTTGGCCACAGCATCCACCAGACCGTTAACCTTGGTTGTGAATTCATCTGCATCACGATTAATATCGTCAATGCGCTTTTGAAAAATGTTGGCCTCTTTAAGCTTGTCGAAAAGGCTATTGAGATCTTCCATCACAGCATTAGCCTGGGCAGGGATTGCATCGGCATCAAGACCTATCGGCTTAACTGCCTGCTTCCACTCCTTTTGCCATTGAGAAAGATCCATTTCGCTGGAATCGACCCGTGCTTGTGCTTCTGCCAGTTCTTGTTCCCGCTGTGCCTTTTCACTTCGCAGCTGCTTTATTTTACTGAGCAACTCATCCTCTTCCTGGATGACCCTTTTACTTCTTTTGATTAAATTGGCCAGGGTTTCTCCATCAGCGGAATGTGGCTCGGAAAGTTTCTTCAAACACTTATTCAATCCTTTTAAATGAGCGTCGATTTCCTCTTTTAACCTGTCAACCCTGGCTTTGTGTTCCCTGATCTCTGTCGCTTTTGCGGCCAGAGCCATATGGTTTTGTGTCCATGCTCTCATTTCTTTTGGTGATCGAGGCGTGATTCCCGAGGGTTGCCACAACTGCTCCCACTCTTTCACAATATTTTCTTTTGCCTTTTCAGTTGCATCAATTTCTGTTTTCAAATGATCCAGTTGTTTTTTGTGGGATGCTTGATCGGCGAGCAATCTGGCTTTAGTGGCAACACGTTCCGCCTCTCGCCTGAGCCTGTCGGCAATTTCATCTGCCTTCTGAACACTGATTTCAAATGCTTCCGTGAGAGTCTCTGAAGATCCAATTCCCTTTACATAGTTGTCAATTTCTTCATCTGATACCGGTTTGCCCTCCAGAGTGTTTAATATAAGCTGCCATCCCCTGCCCCTCTTCTCTCTTGCCTTTTGAAGGTCTTCCTCGGTTGGTACTTCCTGCTTTAACCGAAGCTCGTCTATTTGCCTTTCAACATCTGCCAGCGTGCTCTTAACCTTTTCAAAGCCTTCCTTTAAACTACCGTACTTGAGCTCAGTCTCTGCGGTTTGGTCTTCAAACATGACAATAGTTTCCATTGAAGGCACCGGAAGAAGTTCCAGTTTTTCGACCGATCCTGACCAAAGTGTCTGTTTGCCAAGCTCCACATCCAGAGTTATTAATGCGGAACTGATTTCAGATTGTTCTTTTTCATAGTGTTTTTCCAAAGCTCCGTATTCTTCAGCCTGGAATACGGCATTTCTCAAGGTGTCTGTTTGCCTGGGGGTTCCAAGTTTTTCCAGCTTCCTGTCAATTCCCGAAATACGATGTGTAAGCTTAGGAATTGCTTCCCGGGCGGTATCGATACGCGTGACAATCCGCTCGAACCGGGTTCCCAGGTCCCGTATGCGGACCGCTTCCGGCTTCTTAATCCTTAATTTTTCAGCATGGTCCAGGGTTAAGTCATCACGCAAGCTGCGAAGGATTTCCTTTGCTTCACCCCGCAGGACACTCATGCGCGTTTGCAACTTTATACGATCACTTGCCGCTTTGTACTGACTCCCGAATTCCCGATGGATTTCTTCAATCAAGCTTGAATTTTCCAGCAGACTTTCGGAAATATGAAGCTCGGACAGTTCTTTTTGGATAATCTCCGTGTTTTTAAGCGCCTGGTCACGGTCGTTTTCTGACACTCTGAGTTTCTGGAGGAGATCGACCCTTTGTTTAGGAAATTCATCGGGTAAAAGCATTGCTGTAGCGTATGTCTGGAATTCATTGATTAGCTCTTTGCGTTTGGCGATAACCGGAAGCGCCTCTTGAATACGTTCCAAACGATACAAAGAGCGCTTCTTTCCAGCTAAATCCTGTTCCACGGCTTGCTTGCGCTCCAGTGCCTGACGCAATGCCTGATCATGGCTGACCCATTGCCGGCCGGGCAGCTGAGCATCGCGCAGCTCTTTACGATTCTTGTTTATCTTGCCGATCGCTTCATTGATTTTCGGTTTCTTCGCCGACGGTTTGAAAAGGCCATCGGCCTCTGACTTGAGTTGTTCCTGAACTCCGCGAAGATTGGAGGCACCCGATCCTGCAGCAAAAATAAGTTGCCCCATGCTTCCGCCGCCCCTTATGATCTCTTTGCCGCCGCGCACCAGATCGGTATGGTCAATACCGAACATGGTGACAAAGAGATCGGCGTCAACACCTATTAAGAATCTGTTAAGCAGGGATTCTTCTATCACCGTTTTATCGTCCTCCAAGCGAAGTGTATTGCTCCTGCCTTTGCGTCGGACAAATTTCAGCACATCCCCCTTGCTGGATTGAATTGCTGCTCCGATACGCATTTTGGAGTACGGATGAAGGAAGTCATCTGTGGACCGTTCGGGGATGCCGTAAAGCAGGTTCTGCAATGCTCGCAAGGCAGAACTTTTGCCCGCCTCATTGGGACCATAAATAATATGAAGGCCCTCATTACCGTCACTTAAATCAATAACCATGTCGGTAAACGGGCCATGAGCAATAAGCCTCAACTCAAGAATTTTCATTCGGAACTCCCTTTTCGTATCAATCCCTGAATGAGCATTGGCCGCACTTGCTCCAACAAACTTTTTAACCAATTAATATCATCAAACCTGATTCCGTCCCTCCCTTGTTTTAGTTCCTTGGGAATTTTTTTCTCAAGATCGATCAGCTCATCTGATAAATCACGCAATAAATCCGGTTTGGCGGCTAATTCGTCAAATAACTTTACAAGCTCCCCGATGGCCCCATCACTTGTCCGGAGATTTTTATCAGATGCGGGCAACCTGGTGTGGATTTTAATTTTTTCGATCCAAACCCTATGACCGCTCGTATCCAAAGCCGCTGCCCGGATCTCATTGCCCCATCGGTCAACATTTGCAAGGAGTTCACTGTGAGCCGCCGTTTCACCCTGAATTAAAACACGTGCAACAAGAGGTCGGCCCTCATTTTCATCCAATATATTTTCAAGCCGATTGCAAAAACGTTCAATAACATCGTAGCCGCTTTCAGCGCCATTTGAATCCACTTCTATGATTACCCACCGGATAACATCCAGGGGTTTGAACTCTATTTTTGGACGATCACTGTCATCGACAGTAACGAGCACACAGCCCTTGGGGCCCGTTTCTCGAACATGACGCCCTTGAATGTTTCCGGAAAACAGAATCGGCGGATCATCCAAAAGAACCTCATACTGATGAACGTGCCCTAATGCCCAGTAATCGTATCCTTTTGATCGCAATCCTTCTAATGTGCACGGGGCATACGGCTCATGGCCTTCACGACCTGAGGCACAGGTGTGCAATATGCCAATGTTAAAATAACCGGGCAGCGGTGCGGGATAGAGAAGTGATAGATCCTTTTTTATGGCCGGCGTTGCAAAACTATGGCCGTGAATAGTAACATTCAGGCTGTCGACGTTATACGTTGCGGGTTTGTCTGACGGAAACAAATGAACATTTTCCGGAAGCCGGAGTGTTTTGGTTATCTTATTGGCTGCATCGTGATTTCCGGCAACAATGTAAACGGGAATGCCTGCATCGCGCAGTCTGCTCGTTTGGGATACCAGATAAAGCCCTGTGTTGTAGTCTTTCCAATCCCCATCATAGAGGTCTCCGGCGATGAGAATGAAATTAACTTCTTCGGAAATGGCAGTTTGAACCAGATTATTGAAAGCCCGTCGGGTTGCCTGGCGAATTTCATCTACCGGAGCCCCCTCGTAACAGTCTAACTTGTGCAAAGGGCTGTCCAGATGAATGTCAGCCGTATGGATGAACTTAAACATAAGCTATTAACACCTAACCCGGTAAATTTTTTCCA
Organism: Desulfobacteraceae bacterium; assembly: GCA_030613575.1. GTDB lineage: Bacteria > Desulfobacterota > Desulfobacteria > Desulfobacterales > UBA11574 > S5133MH16. The sequence continues at coordinate 14,211 of JAUWLP010000030.1, read as the reverse complement.
CAAAATGCAAGAATTTCACAATTAAGGAACTAAATTGTTGTTCTACGTCCTTTTACACGAAAAATTCGGATTGGCGGTGTGTTAGCAATTCTTTGGCAAGGCTGATGTAGTCTAATGAACCGTAACTGCTCTTTCTGTAAAAAACAACTGGTTTGCCGACACCGGCGCTTTCAGCAATTGTCGTATTAATCCTTATTACTGTATCGAAAAGCAAATCAGCATACCTTTCATCATTTTTCAGCTCCTCTAAAATGTTATGGCTTACCCTTGTCCGGGAGTCAAACAATGTCGCAACAACACCTGTTATACTAAGATCCGTGTTAATATTCTCCCTGATGGTAAAAATAGTGTCAAATAGTCCATCCAGGGCAGCATAAGCATACGGATGCGTCTGGCAAGGCACAATAACCTCTTTGGCATAGGCTAATACATTGACCGTCAGCAGTGAAAGGCTGGGAGGAGTGTCAAGGAGTATGAAATCATATTCCCCGTATATGCTTTCAAGAGCTTCTTTTAACCTGTTTTCCCGTCCAACCTCATCAATCAGTTCTACCTCCGCACCGATGAGGTCCACATTAGATGGGATAAGATCAAGCCCTTCCCATCTTGTCGACACAATCACATCGGCTGCCTTAATCGATTCGTTATCTTTTATGAGATCGTATACAGTCGGCATTCCATCTTCAATGTCAACACCAAGGCCCCTGGTCGCATTAAACTGCGGATCCATGTCCACAACAAGAACCGTTTTCCCTCCACTACAAAGAGCTGCTCCAAGATTTATAACCGTAACGGTCTTCCCAACACCACCCTTTTCGTTTGCTATAGCGATGATTCTGTTTTTTTTATCACCCATAATTAACACCTCCCATGGTAGTCCTCTGACTTCTGGCACTACTTAACCATCGATCAATTCAATCAACTCTATCTTTTCTCTTATTATGTTTATCCTTTCATCGATTCCTATAGAAGTCTGCTCCATTTCTTTCAGAATTTCAGATGCCTGTTGCTTGTCAATCAGCTTGTTGTTTATCAGTTCGACTATATTTGAAAGATCTGCAACATAAGCACGAAAGCGATCGGTTAACGTTTCGTAAAGACTATTTGATGCAGCTTCGATAAGTTTATATATATATTGAAATTTTATGTTCTCCTGGTAGTCCTTGAAATGATAAACAACTGATTTCTCTGTTTCACGTTTCATACGCAAAACACCATCTTTTAATGCCAGTACTTCCTGTTCATTTTTACTTTGAATCGGTTTTTTTAATAATTTTTTAAAAAACTTAACAACTGTATAAAATCCGAGACGCATTACTGCTTCGGTTTTCATCTTTGCCGTGTAACGCATGGACGCAACTGCGGGAGGAAGCGCTAATCCTGTTATATCTTTTATCGAGTCAAAGTCGGGCAAGGCGATCCTTTTCAGACTCTTTCGAGAACTGTCGATCCCCAAATTCCCCATCATTGAGCTATATTCAACAATAGCATCCTGTACCATGGCATCGAATGGACCGGTAATTGAATCAAGATATTCCTTGATTCGTGTCTCTTTCTCCCTTACAAAACGGATCACTTCAGGGTTTACGGTTTCGGCCATGTAAGTGTCAAGCGCTTGCCTGAATTCCTGAAAAACCAGATATAGGGTATTTGAAAAGCCCGTGGCTTTAAGGTTTTCTTCATATTTTTGATACGTCACTTTATAGCTTCTGATAAATTCAACGATATCGTTTAATAGATCACCGGATCGAACGTCAAAATAACGATCAATATCTAATTTTAACTCGTGCTTCATTTTTTGAATGGAACCATCAAGCGTATTTCTTATCATCGACTTGATCTGATTCATGCCTTTCTGATGGTGTTTTATTTTTTCAATGACTTCATTTGTACTATCTGCATCTCTGGTAAGAATATTCTGATTGACTAAAATCCAATGGGACATCCCCGATAAAATCACACTAAGACGTTCAAGATGATTTTTGAGCAGCAGAGAATAACTTCCCACGGTCAGCTTGTTATAAAAAAACGATTTAAAACGCTCTGTTTCCAAGTCTGAAAAATCTGTAAGCTCCTTTTCTTTTTCCCATTGCGCAAGTCTAAGTCTATCTTTTTGTGACAGGTTCATATTTTGCACTTTGAAAAGGTTAAAAAGTGCTGATATTGAAAATATCTCGGGATCCGGTTTTATCATTGAAAGTTCTTCTTTTACTTTTTCAATCAGTGCGTTAAGGTCGTCAATCGATTCATGCTCGCTGAAATCACAATTTATAACAAACAAGATGTTATCCATAATTCCCATTTTTTTTATTATGGATAAAAATTTGATGTCGGCCTCCCGAAGTCCTGTTCTACTGCTAAGCACATATATAATAAGATGCGTTAGGAGCAGGTAATCCTGGATTATGGCAAGGTGAAGGGGGTTCGGGGAGTCGCTTCCCTGACAATCGACAATTTCTATATTGCTGTCAATGCTTCCTGAATCGATTTCCAGTTGAATATCCCTAAGATAAACCGCCATAGATCCATCACCCACAAAAGCCCAGTGTTCCGTAAACATGTTGTCCTCATATTGACTCGTCATGGTATCTGAGGAAATCATATCTTTAACCTTTTCATATCCTTTAATGTATGAGGTTAGAAGAACACTGTTAATATTGCGGGAATGATTGGTAAATAGATGTTCTGTGCTCAGAGAGGACAATGCCTGCTGAAGATCAATTCGCTCGCCCTTTCGCCTTATGTCGAACCTGTTCTTTTCTGTACGCCAGTCTAAAGATGGAAACAGAATCAAGGCCTGATCTATCTCGGAATTAACCTCATTCCAGGATTTAAATAAAAGTCTGGCTTTAAGCTGTTTTCCTCTGCGCACTCGTGTAATAATCGATGTAACAACCCCTGCTCCGCGTTTTAAATAATCGCCCTTGAAAAGTGAATTTATGAATGTGCTCTTGCCGGATTTAATGGGACCCACAACAGCAACACGAATAATTTTTTCAGACATCTGTTTATAAATACCACTACATGTTTTTTGCCAATCTGCAAAGGATCGATCAGACATCCCGGTTATCGATTCGGCATCAGAAAAAAGGGCCGAGATATCCTGATTTGTCTGTAGAAGTTCTCTTTTAAGTGAGTTATATGTATCCATTTCAACTTAACTTTTTATGGCTTCGTAAAAAGTCCAACTTCTGCGTTGCGCTGCATTCCTCGTCATTGCGACGTACTATAAGTACGTCTCATTCCTCGGAATTTGCGCGCCTTGAATTTGGAGCTTTTTACTTTGCCATCAAAACCTGACTTTTTACGAGACCGTCAACTTTTTATTTTGATAAAATATTTGGAATTATGAATAAAAAAACAGCCCTGATGTTGGCGCTGTTTATTACAATTTATTAAATTAATTGTCAAAGCGATTTGTTTTTAACCTTTTTATTTTTAATTTTACAGCTTGATGAACCTAATGCCTTGTAAAATTTAAGATTTTATGTTATAAAATTAAAATTGCTTATATGCTTGAGGAATAGGCCACCTTTAGGACAAAACTAAAGAACAAAGGAAAAAAGAGGTTTATGTCAGAAAAACATCCTGAATGTCCGCTGTATAATCCCTTAAATTGCAAATAATATTATAATCCTAAGCTCTGTGCATTTGTAAAGAAAGACAAGATCTGCCTTAAAAAAAAGAAAAACAAAAAAAAACAAAAAAAAACAAAAAGAAATAGGCTGCTCATTTCACGGGGCAGGCGCAGATATTGGCGGAAAAGACAGTTTTCGTTCAGGCGCTATCTATGCATGACCCGATGTATTTAGAAGCATGGCCGGATCAACCCCCACCTTTTTCATGGCCTTTTCCCATCTTTCTTCAATCGGCATATCAAATACAATCTCTTCAAAAATAGGAGATGTCATCCAGGCATTTCCCTTTATTTCTGATTCCAACTGTCCCGGTCCCCAACCTGCACATCCTAATGCAACAATAAAAGATTTCGGCCCTCTACCCATTGCAATCGCTTCTAAGATATCTTTGGTGTTGCTCATGGCCAGAATAGAGGTAATCATAAAACAACCCTCCCAGCCAAATGGAGGGCCATGGAGAACAAATATCTCACCAATATGAACCGGTCCGCCAATATGGATTGGAATCGATTCTGCACCAGAAATAGACTCTATTTTAAGCTCATTGAAAATATCCTTCCCGGACAGTGAAGGATGAACCCTGTTTATAACTATTCCCACAGCCCCTGCCGGAGAATATTCGCAAATACAGGTAACTGTTTGATAAAAATTCTGTTCAACCAATAAAGGCATGGCCATCAGAAACTGTCCTTTAAAAGAAATCGGGGAATTATTCTCCATATTTTTCTCCATGAAATTTTTCTATGATGTGTTTTAGGTTACAGAATACTTTTGTCTCCTGGTCTTGTCAAGAATACAAAAACACTCTTTTCCTTTGACAGAAAGGATTGTTCAAAATATAATTCAAGTCAGTTCACTTCGCTCACAATTGGAATGATGGAATTATGGAGTAATGGAATGATGGGTTTGAAGGAGTTTTCTACAATTAAAATGGTTTATTTCCGCCTAACTCCCAATATTCCAATATTCCAACATTCCATTCTTCCATTCTGATGGCATAAACCAGGAGCTATTAAAAAATCTTTAATTTCAACCAATTGTAGAAATTCCGAGACGTTAGATTATGAATCTTGAATCAAAAAAAATCACCGCAATGCGAAGCCATGCAGCTGGAATCTTTTATAAAGCCCTGGAGGCTGTTGAACCGGGCGCTGCTGTTAAGCGATACTGCAGAGTTGATGGAGAACATCTTTTTATAGGTGATCGGGTATACGAACTTGGCAAATATAAAAACCTGTTTCTGATCGGTGCAGGCAAGGCAACAGCTCCAATGGCGGCGGCCATGGAGAATATTCTCGGTAAAAGAGTTACAGGTGGCATCATCATCGTAAAATATGGCCATTTGGCTGACCTTGTCAGGATCAACCTCATAGAAGCCGGTCACCCCTTACCTGACGAAAATGGACAACATGGAACAGAGACAATCCTGAACCTCGCGAGAGATGCCGGAAAAGACGATCTGGTAATATGCCTGATTTCAGGAGGTGGCTCAGCTCTTATGCCCCTTCCTTTTCATGGCCTTACCCTTAAGGACAAGCAGGAAACCATCAAAGTGCTGCTTTCCTGCGGTGCAAATATCCACGAAATAAATGCAATACGAAAGCACACTTCCATGATAAAAGGTGGCAGGCTTGCACAAGCAGCATATCCCGCCACGCTTGTTTCCCTTATACTTTCAGACGTGGTTGGAGATGACCTGGACGTAATCGCATCAGGGCCCACTGTGCCGGATTCCAGCACATTTTCCCGTTGCATGGAAATTCTTCACAAATACAATATTTTAAAAAAAATACCCGAAACCGTTTTAAATCATATCATGACCGGTGCTTCGGGAAAGGTTCCGGAAACCCCAAATACCGACGATCCTGCTTTTAAAAAAACGTACAATCTGATTATCGGAAGTAACTTTGAATCATTATTGGCTGCAAGGCAAGAAGCTAAAAGCTTGGGGTACAAAGTCCTTGTCCTTTCTTCTATGATAGAAGGTGAAACCAGGGATATCGCACATTTCCACGGGGCAATAGCCAGGGAAATAATTAAAACCGGCAACCCTCTCCCTCCTCCTGCCTGTATCCTTTCCGGCGGCGAAACCACGGTAACACTTAAAGGTAAAGGGCTTGGAGGCCGAAATCAGGAATTTGCTCTAGCTGCAGCAATAGATATTGCAGGTAAGAATGATGTTGTTGTACTTAGCGGCGGTACCGATGGTAACGATGGTCCTACAGATGCGGCAGGAGCTTTTTCAGACACTTTTACACTGGAGCGAGCCGATGAAATCGGGTTAGATCCTTATAATTTTCTCATGAACAACGATTCTTATCATTTTTTTCAAAAACTCGGAGACCTGTTCATGACAGGGCCTACCAATACCAATGTAATGGATCTTAGGATTGTTCTTGTAAGATAATTATGCGTGCAGTAGTACAAAGAGTAAAGTCAAGTTCTGTAACCGTAGAAAGCAAAGTTGTCGGTGAAATTGGCAACGGGCTTCTGGTGTTTTTAGGTGTTGCAAAGTCAGACAAATCCGATGATGCCGATTACCTTGCGGACAAAATTGCAAACTTGAGAATCTTTGAAGATGAAAACAGTAAGATGAACCGCTCTTTGCTCGCGACCGGCGGTCAGATGCTGGTTGTCTCCCAGTTTACCTTGCTGGGCGACTGTAAAAAAGGCCGGCGACCATCGTTTATCCATGCCGCCGGGCAGGACCAGGCTGTCAAATTGTACGAACGATTTATCGAGCAGGTCCGGCAAAAAGGCGTTTCTGTAAAAACCGGCCGGTTCCAAGCCATGATGGATGTATCCTTGATCAATGACGGGCCGGTGACGTTCATTCTGGAAAGCAAATAGCCCGAATTTCTCATGATGAACTTTATCTTTTTTATAATAACACTATAATATCATGAGAAATTCGGGATAGCCAATAAACATCAAGTCATGCATTTCACATCAAAAACCGGCATACCTTTCAAATCCACCATATTGCTCCTTATGATTCTTTTTTGTTTTTCTCAATCTGTCCGGGCGAAAAATCTTTATGACCAAAAGTTTAATGATTTAAAGAATCTTCTCGGGAATCAGGATGCAGTTCTGGTTGTAGACCCGCAAGGCCGGGTTATTTTTTCAAAAAATGCCGGTATTCAACTTGTTCCAGCGTCTGTCCTGAAAATATTCACCGCTCTTGTGGCATTCCACTATCTTGGTCCTGAATACAGATTTGCCACAGAGTTTTACAAGGATCAAGATTCAAATCTCAAGGTAAAGGGATATGGCGATCCCCTTCTCATTTCAGAAACCTTGGTAGAAATCGTTAACAACATTATCCTAAAGTTTAACACTAAACTTAAAAACATTAACGACCTGGTATTGGATGATTCATATTTCAAAGCCCCTGTCTTAATTCCCGGGGTTACATCTTCTTACGAACCCTACGATGCACCTAACGGAGCTTTGTGCGTCAATTTTAACACGGTCAACTTCAGACGAGACCAAAATGGATCCTATGTAAGTGCGGAAACCCAGACCCCTCTTTTGCCGTTTGTACTGTCAAAAATAACTGAATCTGCCATGGACCGGGGAAGGATTATACTTTCCCCCAAAAAAAATGAAATTACACTCTATGCCGGTCATCTTCTTTTATATTTCCTGAAAAAAGAAAGTATAAAATCAAACGGAATAATCAAGATAGGGCGGGTTCAAAAAGAATTTGACAAACTCATTTTTAGATATCTTTCCAGATTCTCATTGAAACAGGTCGTATCAAAGCTTTTTGAGCATTCGAATAACTTTATTGCTAATCAATTGCTCATTGCTGTTGGGGCAAAGGTTTACGGTCCCCCCGGAACCCTGAACAAAGGTATCCGTGCAGCAATAACTTACGCAAAGAACAATCTTAAAATCGATAATATCAATGTTGTAGAAGGCTCCGGAATATCGCGAAGAAACCGGATTTCGGCAAAAAGCCTTTACAAAATCCTTAAAGTATTTGAACCGTACCATTCTCTTATGCACCAGATGGGCAAAGCGTTCTACAAGACCGGAACTCTTAAAGGCATCAATACACGGGCCGGCTATATTGTAAATGCAAAAGGAAAGTTGTATTGTTTTGTGGTACTGCTAAATACTCCGGGAAAGTCGATGAAACCTATTATGGATATACTTTTGCACAATCTGAATTAAAGATGTGGTTGTTGACCTTCTGTAATAGAGGCATAAGCACTGTGGTTGTGGATTGATTCGAAATTTTCAGCACTCACGGAAAACCAGGTGATGTTGCTGTCTTTTTTCAACTTTTCGGCTATGTCCCGCACAATATCCTCAACAAACTTCGGGTTCGAGAACCCCTTTTCAGTTACATACTTTTCATCAGCCCGTTTAAGAATGGAATATACTTCGCATGAAGCAGATCTCTCCACCAGTTCTATCATATCTTCGATCCAGATAAATTTTTTAAACCGTGTGCTGAGTTGGACCTGTCCGCGCTGATTATGGGCACCTGCATCACTGATCTCCTTTGAACAGGGGCAAACAGAAGAAACAGGAACAATAACTTCTGATACAAGATCGATTTTACCATCAGGATTACTCGATCCGATAATCCTGCAAATATAGTCCATAAAACCGGGAGAATTGCTAACCGGGGACCTTTTCTCAATAAAATAAGGGAAAGCCACTTCGATGTTGGCTGAAGCTGCATTTAAACATTTTTTCATCTCTTCAAGGATAACCGAAATTTTTTTCAAAGAAACCTCCGGACGAAACAAATGGAGCATTTCTACAAAACGGCTCATGTGGGTCCCCTTGTATCTGTGGGGCAAATCGACATACATATTTATCGAAGCTACAGTGTGTTGAATTTTGTTTCTCCGGTCGAGTACCGTTATCGGGTATTTAAGATTCTTTATGCCGACCTTGTCGATAGGTATGTTGCGATAATCGTGCTGATTCTGAATATCTTTCATCTTAGCAAATATTCTTTCTTTACGTTGCTCATGGCATTGAAAATATTTCCCTTTACTTTCCTGTTACTTCTGTAAAGCTGTTTTAAAAGCGTTTTTATCTCCTGTCGTTTCGAAACTTTTGAGGTTGGGCATGAATTGACGAAAGCCGGGTAACCTTTTTCCCGTGCAAAACGCCTTATAACATCCTCATCAACAAAAGATAGAGGTCTTATTAATGTGAACTTTTCCTGGAAAAAAGACTGGGAGGGAACCATAGTACTTATCTCTCCTGCATAGCATATATTCAAAAACAGGGTTTCGATGATATCATCCTTGTTATGACCGAGGGCTAGTTTATTACATCCAAGTTCATCCGCAATTTCAAAAAGTCGTTTTCTTCGCAACCTGGAACATAAAAAACATGGATTTTCCCTGTTCCGAGAACTATGTGCTAAAATTCCATAATCAGTATGTTCAACCCTTAGTTCAAAACCTGTTTTTCTACAGTATTCTGAAAGAGATTCACTATACCCATCCTCAAATCCTGGATCAATATAGACTGCGAACAACTTATAATCTATGGGGATGCGGGACAAACGCTCACTTAAAGCCCACATCATAGTCAGGCTGTCCTTACCGCCTGAAAGAGCCACTAAAATTCTATCTCCGTCAGATATCATATCATACCGGTGCAGAGCTTTGCCGACATCTCTGTTAATCACTTTGTATGTATTACTGTGTTTTGACAAAAGATATGTATGAGTCTGTTGATTAATGGTCTTTTCGCACAATCTCTGCGTTATGCTCAAAAAATAATCCTCGGAATATCAAATATATGCCTGTGGTTATTTTTTTCGCATGCCTTGATCTTGAACGCAAATCCTCATTAATCAACAGACTCATGTGAGTCCCTTACTGATTTTCCTCTTCATCTTCTTTGATGGTAATCTTTCCGGCAGCGATCTCACGCAATGAAACAACAATATCTTCATTCTTAGGTGAACTCACCAGGTATTCTGATCCCTCACGGATCTGTCTTACACGCTTGGCCACCATGTTAACAAGTAAAAAACGATTTTGCACCCGTTTCAGGCAATCTTCTATTGTAATACGTGCCACAAAAACCTCCGTTAATATTTATCATTTCACACTAAAGAATTTCTACCAGCTCATAAGACCTTTTCCCGCCAGGAGCCTGGAGGATTATCTCGTCCCCAGGCTTTTTCCCAATGATCGCTTTCCCTAACGGCGAAGAAATAGAAATGCGTCCTTTTTCGATATTCGCTTCATCCGGCCCCACAAGCTGATAGTTAACGTTTTCGCCTGTATCTATGTTTTCAAGTACCACGGAACTGGCAAACAATGCCCGATTTTTGGAAAGTGTCTTGGAATCAATTATATCTGCCCGGGACAGTTTATATTCTAAGTTGCTTAACCTGCCGTCAATAAACGCCTGTCTGTCTTTTGCAGCTTCAAATTCGGCGTTTTCAGTTATATCCCCATGGGCGCGGGCTTCTTCTATTGCCTTGATATTTTTAGGCCGTTCAACTTTTTTAAGATATTCCAGCTCTTTTTTAAGAGCCTCATAACCCTCTTTTGTAATTGGTACTTGTTCCAAATTTAGGTTCCTCATAAGTATTCTTTTGCCAGAATTTCCGCTATCTGAACCGCATTGGTTGCGGCACCCTTTCTTATATTGTCAGCCACAACCCACATATTGATACCGTTTGTAATCGATTCATCATCACGTATGCGACCAACCAGTGTCAAGTCCTGTCCGGCAGCATCAATGGCAAGTGGATACACGTTGTTTTTCGGATCATCAACAACTTTAACACCGGGTGTCTTTTTAAGAAGAGATTTTACCTCTTTGGCGGAAATATTTTCTTTGGTCTCAAGATTGATCGATTCCGAATGCCCATAAAAAACCGGCACACGAACGCTTGTCGCTGTTATTCCTATGGTATCGTCCTCAAGGATTTTCCTTGTTTCGTAGACCATCTTCATTTCTTCTTTGGTATATCCGTTTTCCAGAAATACATCTATGTGCGGCAGGCAGTTAAAAGCTATGGTGTGAGGATAAATCTTATTCTCAAAATTTTCGAAATTAAGAATCGCCCTGGTCTGAGAATCGAGTTCATCAATCGCTTCTTTGCCGGTTCCTGACACAGCCTGATACGTGGAAACTACAATTCGTTTTATGCCATATTTCTTATGCAACGGATATAGCGGTACAACCATCTGAATTGTCGAGCAGTTCGGGTTTGCAATGATTCCCTTATTCGTGTATTGCGCCACTGCATGAGGATTTACTTCCGGAACCACCAGTGGAACATCCGGGTCCATCCGCCATGTGCTTGAATTGTCTATAACCACACATCCGTCTTTTGCGGCAAAAGGCGCAAATTTTTCGCTGGCACCGCCACCCGCTGAAAAAAGGGCAATATCCATGCCTTTGAAAGAACTCTCCTTCAATTCCTCAACATCAATCGAATCACCCCTGTAATCAATCTCACGTCCCACAGAACGGCTTGATGCCAATAATTTAATAGATTTAATCGGGAACTTTCTCTCCTCAAGACAGGATATCATCTGATTCCCAACAGCACCTGTTGCACCTGCTACGGCAACATTATATTTTTTTTCAGCCATTAAGAATTTTCCTCTTGTAATAGTTCTTTGAAACAATTCGATTTCAATAGAGCTGTAATATTTTCAAAAAGTTGGCGTGTTACCCTTTTGTAATATATTCTGCCACAAGATCTCCAACTTCTTGTGTGCTGTATCCCATTTTTCCTGCGGCAACATCTTTGAGATCATCACGCAGCACCTTAATAACCCCCTCCTCTATCCAGGAGGCGGCCTTTGGTTCCCCTATGATCTCAAGCATAATCTGTGCCGCTGAAATGGCCGCAATTGGGTTAATTATATTCTTTCCTGTATACTTGGGTGCAGATCCACCAATAGGCTCGAACATTGAAACCCCTTCAGGATTAATGTTTGCTCCGGCAGCAATCCCCATCCCTCCCTGGATCATTGCAGCCAGGTCGGTTATAATATCTCCAAACATGTTATCTGTGACAATAACATCGAACCACTCCGGGTTTTTCACCATCCACATGCAGATGGCATCGACGTGAGCATAATCCGTTTCAATATCAGGATACTCTTCAACAACCTCATTGAAAGTCCGCTCCCACAAATCGAATGCAAAGGTCAACACATTCGTCTTTCCGCAAAAGGGTAGTTTTTTCCTTTTGTTTCTTTTCCTGCAATATTCAAAAGCATATCTTATACACCTTTCCACACCTTTGCGTGTATTGATCGATTCTTGTATTGCGACTTCATCTAAAGTGCCCCGTTTTAAACAGCCTCCGGCTCCGGCGTAAAGGCCTTCGGTATTCTCTCGGACAACGGTAAAGTCTATATCGTCAGGCCCCTTTCCCTTCAAAGGTGTTTCCACGCCTTCATACAGTTTAACAGGTCTCAAATTGATATACTGGTCAAAATAAAACCTTAGCTTCAAAAGGATGCCTTTTTCGAGAATGCCTGGTTTCACATCAGGATGGCCTATAGCACCTAGATATATTGCATCTGATTTTGCCAGTGTTTCAAGCAAGTTATCCGGCAATATCTCTCCCGTTGCTTTAAAATGTTCGCCTCCTAAATGGTAATTGTTAAAATTCAAACTGAAATCGCATTTACATGCCACGGTTTCAAGAACTTTGATCCCCTCCGCAACAACTTCCGGTCCGGTACCATCACCGGGGATCACCGAAATATTATATTCTTTTGTCATAGTATAGACCTCGACATTTTTTTAAGAAATGCGCTATCTTTTTGAACAAAAGCTTTGAATCATGTAATTTTATAAAACATGTCATGAATTTTAAGATCTTCGTAAAGACGTCAAGTTAAATGGAACTCGATCTGTGCTCGTCTAATTCATCTGTTCCGGGCGTTCCCTGTTTTATTCTTCTATGATTTCTAAGTGTAATGAAAGGACCTGAAATAACATAAGTAAGTCCTAAAAGAAACAGGGCAGCGGATGGTTGGGCGGCAATAAATATCAATATCAGTATAACCGCAACCAGAACATTGAAATTCATCTTTCTAAACAGTTCCGGTTTTTTAAAACTGTTGTATTTTATAGTACTTACCATCAAAAAGGAAAGAATATAAAGCAAAACCATAATGAATATGGGATTTATTTTCCCCGCCATGCCAAATTTGTGACAAAACAAAACAGTTGTTGCCAACATGCCTGCTCCGGACGGAATCGGAAGGCCTACAAAGTGATCGCTGCTTATAATACCAACCTGCGAGTTAAAACGGGCCAGGCGTAAAGCGCCACAAGCCATGAAAAGGAATGCAGCCAGCCAGCCAATTCTTCCAAGTGGTTTAAGAGCCCATAAATATATCATTATACCCGGTGCAAGGCCAAAAGATATAAGATCTGACAGAGAATCGTATTCAGTGCCAAATTTGCTGGTGGTATTTGTAGCTCTGGCAATTTTACCATCCATAATATCAAACATTACGCCAATAATAATAGCTATGGAAGCGGCAACAAATTTGTCGTTTATGGAAGCTATAACGGCATAGAAACCGCAGAAAAGATTTAGCGATGTAAATATGTTGGGCAGAACGTAAATTCCGCGACGCGATCTTTCTTTTTTAACTTTTTTTATTTTTTTCATATCAAATCTCCTAAAACAGACGTCCCGGCCTTTACCCTGTTCCCAACAGCCACATTCAAAGTTGTGTCGGGCGGCATATAAACATCGAGACGTGATCCAAAACATATTAACCCAAGACGATGTCCGCGGGCAACATTATCGCCCTCCTGTACTTTACAGATAATACGCCTTGCAATCAGACCTGCAATCTGAACTGTGCAAATATTTTTCCCTTCTTCAGTTTCAAGAAATATGGCATTGTGTTCGTTGTGCTTTGAAGCCTTATTCAGATTGGCGGAGAAAAATTTCCCGGGATAATAATTAACCGCTTTTACTAGCCCTTCATGGGGAATACGATTTACATGAACATTAAAAATTGACATGAAGATACTGATTTTTATACACGAACCTTCATAAAACCGACTGTTATCCACCTGACCCGCAAAAACAACCTTGCCATCAGCCGGTGAAACCACAGCACTGGTATAATTCGGTATTACACGGTCCGGGTCCCTGAAAAAATAACATATAAAAAAAGTAACGGCAAGTCCTATCAAGGCCAGGGTGGTCAAATCCAAAAGAGCGAATACAACAGTTGTAAATGTAGCGGCAAATATAAAAGGATACCCCGCACTCGCCACAGGAAAGGCTGTATGGTTCGGCGGATCGGACCAGGAAAAATCACTCATCAAATATACCCTGACTGAAATTGCTAAATATTATTAAAAACTTAAACTATATTTAATATCAAAAATAGATCAACATTGTCAATAACAACCATAAATAGTAAAGACTTTTTACGAAGCCATCAAATTTGATGAACTCGTAAAAAGTCCGATTTAGACGGTTTCGTAAAAAGTTCAAATTCAAGGCGTGCAAATTTTGTAATCATGAGGCGTACTTATCGTACGTTGAATGATTACGAAATGCAGCACAACGCAGAAGTTGGACTTT